>CAZPAK010000012.1:0-10854 GCA_964584605.1 uncultured Gammaproteobacteria bacterium | reverse complement strand
ATGCTATACTGGGCGAAAGACCTTATCTTGAAATCCTTCCCAAGGTCGCTTTCGGCGAAAGGCAGGACATCGACTGAAAAATCTATCGATCCGCTCTTATTGACGCCGACTTCGGCCAAGGCCGGCACCTCATCCTTGGTCCAAGTTATAACTCTCCCCTTCTCTCGTCCATTGTTCTCATCCTTCAGAGAGGCCCAATCTATGAAATCACCCTCCAAAACAGCCATTATCACCACATCCTTCATGGCCGTCTCGCCCTTGTTGGAATAGACGATCGAATAATTCAGCTTATCGCCGAAATTGACCGGCTTGTCGCTTTGCGATCCATTCATTATGAGAGAGAGATTGAGGTCGCTCTTCATGACTTCCAGGGAGATGATCTTCTCTAAAAAGACATAGCGCTTGCCACCGACCTCTTCCTCGAATCTTATTTTGACATCCTCTTTATCGGCCACCTTTTCCTTTATTCTATATACGATCTCAAAACTCTCGTCTTTCTCCAGTTTGGAAACGAGCCAGGAGTCTGACGCATCGTCTTTAATCTTCTCTATTTTGAAAGGCGGGACCGGAGTCTTGTCATTCGGCCGCCGACCGCTGACGATGGTGTTTTTAACCTCGAAATTATCGCTTTTCTCCAGCCTGATTATGAAATCGGGGAAAAAATTATTCGGCAAAGGCTTGAAGTCCATCCTGATCTCGCCCTGCTCATTGACCAAAGCGGTATTGGAATAATCGAAAAACGTTTCAAAGCCCAGGTCGCGGACAGAGATCGTGGCCGAGGTCTCCTTCTTGAACTCGCTGGAGAAATTCTCCGGCACATAGGTCAGTTGCGCCAAAACCACCGAGGAGGACTTAGCTCTGTCTATGATTCTGCCTTTGATGGTTATCTTGCCTTCGCTGCGCGGATTTATCCGCTCGATGTTCCAAACATTAGAACCGACATCCGGCGACGGTTCGGCGGAAATGAAGATGAAATTGTCGGAATAACTCAACTCTAACGACACGCTCTTCAGAGCCACATACTCGGGATTGCCATACTCCACCGTATAAGAGAACTCCTCTCCGGCAGTGACCGCCTCCTGAGCCTTTATCTCCAAACCGATCGAAGTCGAATCGGTGGTCTTGCCATAAACCAAATAATAATAGATGCCCAAACCGACGACCAAGGCGATCAATCCGAAGATAAGGACATTGAAAAACCAAAAGACGAACCCCTGTCGCCTGTTTATGTTCATGCGATTGACATCGATCCTCTTTCCATCGGCGTCTCTATAGATCTCGGTCAAGCTCTTTTCTATCTCCTCCTCCCGCCTAAGATCCATCTCTTTGCGTAAACGCTCGCGCCGCTCCAGCATCTTTTTGGACAGAGCCGCCCTTTCCTCGACATTTTCGTTGTCTTCGATTTTTATCTTGCTGACCATAGTGAGCTTTATTGTTCAAGGTTGTTTTTTTCAAGCAAAACCGCCCAATAGCCATCAGCTTCCAGGGGCTGCTGGAATTTCCATCCCGAAACGGCATCCAAATCGGCCGGATATCTCCAGACCGTGCTGAACGAATCGTGGATGACCAAGGACGATTCGATGCTGGAGGAGAGCATGCCCGGCTGTTTTTGGACCATCAGAGAATACACATATAGATCCTTCTTTTCCACCTTGGTCAGCTTGCCCAAAAGACCATCCCAAACCCTCTTGCCCTCATCCGCCACCACCTTCTTCTCCACTTTAAAGGGAAGTTTGTATTTCAAAGTTATGACCACCTCTTGACCGGGATCGACCATGACCCAATTGGCGAAAACGGTCTTCCTGCTCTCTTGATATATTTTAGTGTTGGAGTTCTTGCTGTCTATCGCGGCATTTTCACCGTTCTCTTCGGCCACATCGACATCTTCCTCCCAATCATCGTCTGGGAGGTCGAAATAGATGGGATCGGGGCCCCTGAAACCGTCGGCGGCCAAAAGCTGGCTTCCTTCCGGGACATAGACGCGGAGCCAATTGACATTGCGAACCCCATAATACGGCTCATCGACTACCCCGTGATGAATCTTCCTGATGATGACAGTGTCGATTATCGACCCATCGCCCTGAATCTCGGCCTTATGGCTTATTTTCTCCTCCATCTTCCCGTCGCTCTTGCCTCCGGCGATGTTGGTGTTGACCACATACAGATAATCCTTATTGGTTTCTTTGATCCTTCCCGCCCAATTCCTCTTTTCGACTTCGGCTTGCAGATCGTCGTCATTGAAATAGAACAACACCTGCTTATCGTCGAAACTGCCATTCAAGGCATTCAATAGAGCGGGGAAGTTGTCCTTGTTCAAACGCTTGGGCATCTCTTCCATGATCCTGCCGAACAAATCACCGATGACTCTTTTCGGCTTCTTCTCGACCACATCATTAGGAAGATCCTGCTCCTGCGACTTCTCCTTTTCTATTATGTCCCGCAGATTGAACCAAAGATTATCGGAATCCATGGTTACGCCATACTCCTCGGTCATGTCGATGGGTCCGATGACCTTCAAGACTCTTTCCAGAACCGTCGGCGTGAAAGCTATCACTCCGTCGACGGTCGGACCGCCGCTCTTTTCGTAGAACCAAGACAATTTTTTAGCGCTCTTCTCCCAATCCGGCCACCAGTTGGCATCCCAAAAATGCCAAAGAGGATTGACCAGCCATAGAGGCTCGGGAGAGA
This sequence comes from uncultured Gammaproteobacteria bacterium, assembly GCA_964584605.1. Taxonomy (GTDB): domain Bacteria; phylum Patescibacteriota; class Patescibacteriia; order Patescibacteriales; family WJLG01; genus JBAZHE01. The sequence goes on along the minus strand of CAZPAK010000012.1, from coordinate 8,166 downwards.
CGAGGAACTGCTTCAAATCCCTTTCGGTGTCATAGCTGCCGCCGCCGGGAACTTCGATGTTCTTTATCTTTCCCTGGGAGAAATCAACCAGCGCGAAACTGCCTATGAACCCTCCGGAAGCCCTCATCTCACTGTTATTTTGAAAGACAAAAAGATAGCGCTTGTCGCTTTTGGCGCCCAAAAAGACATTGGCCTTGGCGGAAACATCGCAAACACTGGCCAACATCATCTCCAAATCTCCACTGGCGACCCTCAAATCATCGAACAACCTTTGATACTCCTCCGGTAAAGCCTTGCGGTCTATTTTGGCGATGGAAGAATTGATCTCCTTGGCCTCGCCCAAAGCCGCTTGCGCATTGACGGAAAACTCCTCTATCATCTGGGAAAGATTCTTGCCGTCACCGGAGAAGAATGAATTGGCGGCGGCCGACAGATCCTCGCCCAAAGCCGACGCCGATTCGCCGATCGTCAAAAATTCCTTGCCATAAGAGGCCATCTTCACTTTCTTATTGGGAACGAATTTGGCTATCTCAAAAAGCAGGGAATTGATCCTGTCGAGCTCCTGCTTGGCTTGGCCAAAGTTGTCCCTGGCCAAGCTGAATTCGTCTCTGGCCCCATCCAGATCCATGGCAGAGACGGAATTGGCGGCCGAACCAAGGCTGCTGATCGCTCTTTCGCTGACTCCCAGCACCCTGCCCTTTAGACCATCGAAATCGAACAATCCATAGTGGCTGATGGTCTTTATGGGCAGAAGGACGACGAAGACTATGACGGCGAACAGCAAAAAATGCCTGAGAGGATTGAATCTTGCTCCGGACATCTCATTCAAGATAGCTCTTTGATAGAGGTAGTCTTCGGTCGTCCGGCCGCCGAAAAAAGACCAGAGAGACCTTGGCCAAGAGAGAATATTGGAAAAAACATGGAACCATGACGGCCGGCCGCCCCTCGAATCAAGCGCGACGCCATCCTTCGATGAGACCGCATCTTTGGACGCCTTGGCCCCGCGGTTGAGCCCCAGGATTGAGAGGAGGAACAAGACCGGCAAACAGCAAAGACCGAAGATTCGTCCGGCGCCCCTTAGGCGGCTTATGGAACTATCCTCCTCGGCCTCATCGGAATAATCGCGCAAAAGATCCTCTTCCATGAACTCCTCCTCCTTTTCTTTTAGCAAATAGGCTTTAAGAAAATCAGGCTCTCTTCTCTTCTTGAAAGGCAAGCGAAGGCCCAGGCCGAATGAAGGCCGAGGCGATTCGGGCATACTCAAAGAGCCGGAGCTTTCAGTCTCCGCTTTTTTAACCCTTCTCAAATCGATCACCCTTCCCATGGGGACACTTTTGATCTCTTCGCTGACTGCGTCTTCTTTTCCTAACATTTTGAACCTATTACTTCAAAGATTTTTTATATATTTCGAATGTCTGTCTGGCGCACTCCCACCAATTATAGGCCTTGACCTGCTGATGGCCTTTTTTCGTCAAAACCTCCCTAAGCTCCGCGTCGTTCAATATCCTCTCCAATTTAGAGAAAAAATCCTCTTTGTCCTCCGGATTGAAATACAAAGCCGCGTCGCCCAATATCTCCGGCAGGGACGATCGATCAGAACTGACCACCGGACACCCCTTGCCCATGGCCTCCAAAGCCGGCAAGCCAAAGCCCTCATAGAGCGATGGAAAGACATAGGACTTAGCTCGGTGATATAAAACCTCCAATTCGGCATCGGGAACATACCCGGTGAATACGACTGGACTCTCCGGCACGCTTTCGTGCCACAAGCCCAATCTCTCGGCCTCATCCTTTAGCCGCTTATAGAAATAATCCTCTCGACCGACCAAAACCAGGCGCAAGCGCGGATATTTTTGGCGCAAGGCGGAAAAAACCGACAACAAAAACTCCAGATTCTTGTGCGGATAGGCATTGCCGACATAAAGAAGGAAATCGTCGGACGAAGAATCGGCGTCATCATCATCCAAGATTATATTATAACTTAAAAGAGTTTTATTGTCATCTAATTTTTTCACAAAAAGGGAATCCCGGCCCCGCGACAGATTGGCCACCCCTTCCAGTGTCACTTCGATCTTTGCCGGATCTATGCCGAACTTCTCCGCCAAGTCGTTTTTAGTGAACTGCGAGACGGCGATCACTGTCCTTGCCCGCCTGACAGCCAATGAGATCACGACCTTATAAGCCAAATTCTTTAGCCAATATTTGAAAGGTGACAGGGTGGAGGCCCTGACCGTGGGGAATTTGGTCAAAATCAAATCATGGACGGTGACCACGAACCTCGCGGGGCAGAGAATGGGGACATTGAAATGAGGGAAATGCATCAAATCTATCCTTTCTTTCAATATCAAAAAAGGCATGACGAACTGCTCGGACAATGAATACCAGCGAACCGGAGCCAAGACTTTCCTGATTCTGACGCCATCGCCGGAAAATTCATCGAAATTCTCCTTGGAAAGGAACACGACATATTCATTTTTCTGATCTATCCTGGTCACATTATCGACTACTTCTTGTATATAACGGCCTAAGCCTTTGCCCAGTGGCCCATAGAAACGAGCATCAATGCCGATGCGGGAACAGTCTTTTTTGTTCATTGTTTGCATATTTAATATTATACAGGCTCAACAAAAGGCTTTCAATGTGCATAAACGAATCTTTAGCCAGGGGCGTTCGATTGGTCATTGACAAAAAGATGGTATTCTGTAAAAATGTGAAAATCGTCCTTTCACCAATCAAAGCACAAGGAGGTTTGATGAGGCCCATTGATTTTGAAGCAGATGTCAGTCATTCGGAAACATCGACAGTTCCAGAAAGAAGGCTTGAACACATCGGCGAATATCCGATAACCGAAATCAGGTCAACGATCGAAAAACTGGCTGAATTCCTGGGTGATAAAGGCGGAATCTTGCGCCTTTACCGCTTGGGCGAAAACTCCAAAGACATGCACAGCTTATTCTGCGAAGCTTTTGGTTTTTTCGATGAACCCAGGAAGAATCGCCCGATCTTCGAAAGATTCTCTGAAGAGAAGGCTGTTCGTCTTTGGAAGCACTCCCGCCACCATTCAAGCTATGAAAGCCGGAACCGAAACAAAGAGCTTTACGGCGGCGCCATCAGGACCAAGAACGGCTTCATCATCTCCTGCTCTGGAATGTCAGAACAGGAGGATGAGGCGATAAGTCTATGCCTGGCCGTCCACCTCTGTTGGCTGAAATCTAACGAAGCCGTCAAGATAGCCGAAAAGAACGGCAACAAAACCTTCAAAAGACTCCTGAAAAATATCTCGTAACAAAAAATCCCGCCACGCGAAAGCCTGGCGGGATGATTTTTTATTCAGTAATGATACTCTTTGCCTCGCATTATCGTGGCCGCTCGATATATCTGCTCCACCAGGACCAAACGGGCCATTTCGTGCGGCATGGTCATTCGAGACAATGATAGTTGCCGATATCGATTCAAGACCTCATCGGAGAAACCAAGCGCCCCGCCGATCACGAAGACGGCTTGGCCGTTGCTCGACTCTATCTTCTTGGCGAAATCCTCGGAAGTGAACTCTTGCCCCTTCTCATGCAGGAGCCAGATCGATTCTTTGTGGTATTTCCCCAAAATCTTCAAAATCCTCTCCCCTTCGGCTTTTTTAGCCTTTTCCTTGGTTCCAGGACCAAAGGCCTCCGGCCTGACTTCCTCCATTCTGATCGAAGCATAGGGCTTTAAGCGGATCAGATACTCGGCTATCGCTCCGGAAAGGTCGCTATTGCGCACCCGATCGACGGCGATTATGGCTATGTCTAACATATACCAAAAGAATAGCATGACAAAGCATTAAGGTAAAATTAAAAATCCCAAGGCTCGTTAAAACAACTCTCGCGCCGGGGTGCTGCCAAACAAAAGGCCGCCCCTTATGAAAAGGGGCGGCCTTGATATTATCGCTTATCGCTTTCAATCGCCGTTTATCGGCTTAATGTCCTTTTTCGGACCGTTCATTGGCGCAGGCCGATCCTTGGATCCTTCAACATCCTTCATCTTCCCATTCCTCGACTCTTCCATTCTTGGGGCCATTCTCTCTTCAAAAACCCTTATCCTCTCCTGCAGTCTGGCCTTGGTGCTGGATGAGACATTCTCGTTGCGCACAATGGTCTCAAGCTCCTTCAGCCCATCGACAGTGCTCGAAGCCATATTGTAGATGGCAGGAGTGGTCGTACCGACCTTGGCGATTGAAATTAAGGCGATAAAGGTAGTAATTATACACTTTATCCTTATACTTCAGGTAATATTTGATGAATTTTAATTTCATAGGCCTATCTTACGATTCATCCTATCTTAATTATACCCCCAAAAAATGTTTTTGTTACAAATAAAAAGCTGCCATCAAAGAAGATCGGCAGCTATTCCTTCAATCCTTGGAATTGGGCTTGTTCTTTAAAAAAAACCGACATTTTCGGATCGAGGCGGCAAAGAGGCTGTCCGCAATTGGTCCCAGTCTTCTCCGGACGATCGAGCATGCTCATGCGTTCAAAGCCTCCGGCGTCGAACATCCTTCGATTGCGCTTTCTCACCTTCAAATCCAGGACTAATCCGAACAATGTTCCCAACAGAAAAAAAAGGAGCGCGGCGGCCAGCAGAAAGCCGAACATGTCGCCAAAAGAAAAACATTTTTCAAACATAAACCCTCCGGCATAATGATGAAATGTACGAATACCCAATCAATGCTTATTACCACTTTAAAAACAAGGAGTCAAGCAAAAAAATAAAAAACTCCCTATTCCAAAATAGAGAGCCGCCCCCTCACTTCTTCGCTCCATTCTCGCCATCCATCTTTTTGCGCGGCCGATGGCGAAAAATGAAAAAGAAAAGGGAAAAATAAACAAGGATCAAAGCCCCAAGACAGGAGACAAGCTTCCAAGCCCAAACAAAATCATCCATACAGCGCTCCTTTCAAAGGATCGTGGTTCATTGAAGAGGGTACCTGAAAACCAGCCAAATGGCAACCACCAAGCAAAGCCACTCCATTATGCCCCACCAACGAGGGACGGACCAAACGATCCAAGGCCTGAAAAACTCTTTCTTTCCGTCATCCACCCTAAAGGCCCCCTTGAGCATCTCGATTCGACTGTTCCTCTTGGGGAAGGACAGCACCTTCCAGGGTTGAAGATATATCTTTTTGAACCAATCGTCGGTCTGGTGCTTCTTGATCCTTTTATTGCGAACTTCGTCGCTCTCGAAGGTGTAGATGAACTTCTTGTGATAGAAGGCCTTGTAGATATCGTCGGAAAGCGGCAGAAAAAGCTTGACTCCCCAGCCGATGCCGTAAAGGTCGAGCAAGGGATGGGTTAAAACAGCCAGAGAGATGAGCAGGGACATCTTCCAACCCAACCAAAAGGCCGTGGCGAAAAATAACAAGAGCGGCAAAAAAACAGAATGGGAGAAATTGTCCCGATGCGAATGATACCACTTGTCATAACGGACGCGCTTGTTCAAGAAATAGCTCAGGAGGTCCGGGAAGAAACCGCAAAAGGCGCCGAACATCAAAAATGTCGGGGTGATATCGAACCCCAACCATTTGCTCAATATGAGGAATACCAGCTCTCCGGCCAAAAAATGCTCGAACATAATCTATACGACATTATAGCATCTTGAAGTGCAAATAAAAAACCCGTCTCTTCCTTGAAAGGAAAAAACGGGTTTGGGATGAGGTGCTCCCTCAGGCGACTTTGACCGTCGGCTCGACTTCGCTTGGGACATCTTCGCCTCGGCGAAGCCTCCCCCGACACCAGTCCAAGAACCAAAGCTTGAAACGGACCAATGCATAAGAGATGCCGCGGCAAGTGCAATCCTTGAACCTCTTTTGAAGAAGGTCGGCTTCCGGAAACATTTCCTTGATCGCCCGATGGACATCCTGCCATCTGTACTTTTGGCATGAATGCACCAGGATCACGAAACCTCCGGTCACTCCGGCGACCTCGACCTCCGGCCAACTGTCCAGACTCATGATCGATGTCATGAGCGGCTGATTGACCGACAAAGCATCGACGCCGAAGATCGGAGAAGGCAAGGAATCCACGATCATCGGACTCAGCGCCTTCATGCCAATGGCCTCGCGCACCTTGTTGGTCAAGGCGGAAAGATCGGCGCGAGAAAGAAGGCCATGGCGCACCCTATAGGTGGCCACCAGGACGAGCGAGGGAAAATCCCTCTTGCTAAAGGCGTCAATCATCTTCACCCCCCTTTGTTTGGTGTTTATATTGAAAGAACGATTTTTTCCTGTCTCTATCGCTTGAAAGCAAATTGGCAGGCTCGGAAGAGCCGCTGAACGCACCCGAGTCTGGCAATTTGTTTTTTTTATGTAACTTTCAATGTTTTGAAAAAATTTCCAGGGAAAATAAAAAACCCGCCCGAATGTCTTTCGGCGAGCTGTCGGACTCTTCATCCCACTAACTTGTAAGAGGTGTGTCCGCCCGATATGGCGCGAACGACGATGTTTTTCATCTCCTCGTTAAGCAAGATTGTTTTTGCTGTTGTCAGCGAAACGCTCTCATGAAAAAAATGGATTATTACTTACGAAAGATATGATAGGGCATATTTGAAAAATTGTAAAGGCCTTTTTTGACTTTTTTGTCCAGTTGGGTTAATATGGCCAGTCGTCCTTTGAAAACAAGTCTCTATAAACAAACCCAAGGAGGTTGAAATGAGGAACATAGTGATCATCGTCGGCTCGAAATCAGACCTGAAGCAGTGCAGAAAAGGGCTGGAATGGCTTCGCGACAACGAAAATGTCGTTTCCGTGGTCAAAGTCCACATAGCCAGCCAACACCGCCACACCTGGCGCGTGCAGAACATCCTGGAAGACTTGGCCGCCAGTCCCAATCCGCCCGATGCCATCATCGCCGGCGCCGGCTGGGCCAACCATCTGACAGGATGCTGTGACGCCTACCTTCGCTACACCCTGCGAAACGACAGGATTCCAGTCATCGGGGTGGCCTTCCAAGACAAAGACAACGAAGACCACACCACGGCCGCCATCTTGAGCATATCCTGCGTGCCCGGGACCCAAGTCGTGTTCACTCCCAATGGCAAAGACTTAGTCCTCCAGAACGAATTCATCGGCGAAGATGGTTTCTACCGCGCCTGTGTCCATGCCGCCACCGGCGAATTGCCGAAGATAACTCTCAAGGACCCACCGGAACAGCTAGACCTGTCCCTGGCGGAAAGTCTAAAACTCGCTCAACCATCAACCAAATAAAGGAGGCTCTATGCCCAAGATACCGTCCTGCGTCGCCGACAGCCCGTCCAGCCACTATCTCAAATCCTGCGGCTTGAACCTTGTCCATCGCGGCAAGGTCAGGGATACCTACAAGCCCAGCGATGAAGGTTTGCTGGTGTTCGCCACCGACCGTCTTTCGATCTTCGACTTCGTCCTGCCGGTCATCGTCCAGGGCAAGGGCGAATGCCTTACGGCCCTGACGCACTTCTGACTCAACGGGGTGCTGAAGGATTACCCGAACCACTTATTCCCCGACATAGCCGATACACTGCGTTTATACAAGAAATGGTATCCGGAGATGCCGCTCGAAAGATGTTTGGCGGTCCGAGACCTTTCCAAGACCCTCTTTCCCTTCGAACTGATCTTCCGGCACCACATCGGCGGTTCGGTGTACAAGAAGTACATCGAGAACGGCGGACGAGTGGCCGAACAGGATCTGCCGCCGGACTTGCCCAAATGGAGCAAGCTCGCACAGCCCCTGTTCACCCCGACCACCAAGGCCGAGGACGGACATGATCTGCCGGTCGAACCGTCGGAATTCGTCAAAGCGACCAAAGTGCCGGGCGAATACATGGCGACCATGCTGTCCGAGATGTATTCCGTGGCTTATGCCTTTGCCAAGGAACGCGGCATAATGATTCTCGACACCAAGTTCGAGGCGGCCGACGGCTATGTGGTCGACGAGATACTGACGCCTGACTCCTCCCGCTTCGCGGACAAGGAAGATTGGCAGCAGGCTCTCGCGGCCGGCAAAGAACCGACCTTCTACGATAAAGAGGTCGTTCGGCAATGGGGTAAGGGTGTGGAAACGCCGTTCAATGTTACCGGGATCAACAATCTCGACCCCGAGAACGACGAACACGTCAACTTCGTCCATTCCTTGTTCGTGCCGCCGAGCGTGATCGAAG
>CAZPAK010000011.1:7314-11018 GCA_964584605.1 uncultured Gammaproteobacteria bacterium | reverse complement strand
CATAAAACTCCACGAAAGTGGGGTTTTATGTTTGCCAAGGAGACGAAGAACTCCTGACTAGGAAGTCATTTATGCTAGAAATAAAAAATATCCACTCGCCCTTTTTTGAGAAATTGTTTTTTAGCATTCCTTTGGAAGGGGGCTTGCCCCCAGTTCAAGTCTCCTTGGGTCCACAAACATAAAACTCCACGAAAGTGGGGTTTTATGTTTGCCAAGGAGACGAAGAACTCCTTAATTTGGATTCTTAAAAAATAAACGAGTTTGGATGGGTGTTTTTCAAAAAACCAATAAGTTGATTTTAAAAAAGGTGTATATAAGATGTTCATAACTAGTCTTTTTGCACATCTTTAGTCCACAATATCGTGGACTAAAGATGTGCAAAACTAAGCGCCGGGCACAATGGCTACTAGAGACAAGAAGTGATTTTTTATGTGCTTTTAATAAAACAACCTCTTGATCAGAGGTTGTTTTATGTTTTTCAAAAAACCAAAATATATCAATTGTTTTTCTCGTTTTCTTTTTTTTGATTTTTTTTCAACTCGATATTCGTCGTTATGACCCAAATCAAAACACCGATGAAAAAAAGTATGAACAAGGAGATGTTAAAGGCTGAATTGACCTTTTTTGATTTTGTGATCGGAGGAGTTGAGGATGTCGCCTCTTCTTGATCGTTGTTTGGTTGAACAACCTCCTGACCGCTTTGATCGTCAGATGTCGATGTGGTGGCTATATATTGAGGGTCTGCTATGAAAAAATAAAGAACATTGGACTTTTTGCTTTCTGTTCTTTCCTTGTCCAGGGCGATCGCATAGACAGAGTGCATGCCCCTGCTTAATTCGTTATTTGGAGAATATCTGAATCCAAATTTTTCCTGTCCTGTATCACTGGCCCAAAGTTCTGCTTCAAAAATATCATCGATATATATTTTTATGCTAGTGTCGTTTTTTGAAAAACCAGATATTATTGGCTTATATTCGCCAATATTACCTTTAGGTGTTATTAAAATTGGAGCTGGGACTATCTTTTCTTGAACAGGTTTTGTCGCTGGCGCGACAGCTTTTATCTTTTCTCCGGGCTTCTCTGGGGTCACCTCTAAATAACTTTGTTTTATTATGGAAAAGTTTTTGCTTTCAACCGGTGATGACAGTTGATATCGATCTTGATCTCGAGCTATGGCTAAGACGCTATATTCATTGTCCCTTCTGTCTTTTATGACGGGCGATAAATAGGAAAAATTGTTTAATTCAGGGTCATTGTCGCTTATATTAGCAAATCCATAGTAACTTCCATTGATATAGATCAAAACTTGGGAGTTTTTTGGCGCCAATCCTTTTACGGAAATTTGGTCGCCATAATCAGCTTTTAAAATGCTTGTCTCTAAAATGCTTGGTTTTGGCGTTTCGGCCTTGGCAGATGAGATGTTCCACGCAATAGACAGGGCTAGGGCCAGGATGGCGATTTTGAGTGTTTTCATAAGATAGTTATTTTAACCATTCATTTTATCTGTCGCTTTGGCCTTAGTCAAATCAAAAGATGTCTTGGAAGTGTTTTATCTTGGCGCTCGATGATTTTGGTTTAAGGTCTATCGCTATAAAATCAAGCCTGGAGCTCTCCAAGGATTTTTTATTGATGCGGCAATATGCCGACATGGCCCTTTTTAAATCCTTTATTTGAGAAGACTTCAGAGCATCTTCCGCCGGACCGATATTGCTTGCCAGTCTGGTTTTGACTTCCACGAAAATCAGGCGGCCGTCTTTGCGCGCCACTATATCCAGCTCCAGTTTGGATATTCTGACATTAGCGGCAAGCACTTCATAGCCGCGGCGAATCAAAAATTCTTTCGCCAGTCTTTCGCCGAATGCGCCGATGGCCTTTTTGTATTTTTGCATGATGAAATTGTAGCACGCGCTCAAAGACTCATCCATCGTCTTTGCCGGTTTGGGTGCAAAAAAACACCCTCATTCGTATAAGGGTGTTTTTTGTGCTTTTATTTAGGCAAGTATTTTTCGAATTCCCTTTTTTTCTCCAAATCCTTTTTCTTGTTTGGCAGCGTCGTGGCGTAGCGAATTATGAAGTAAGACCAAATTATGAGACCGATCGCCCAAAGAAGATACCAAAATCTGGCGGAGAGAACGGGAATCATTTGGTCATTGAAGAAGAGCAGTGCCAGGCCAATGAACAAGCTGGTCGAAGACAGGTTGAATAGGCGCTCCCAGAGCTTGGAGTAGAGGCCGCCCTTTTTTTTAAATAAAAAGGCAAAAATAGCTAAGATTAAAAATAAGATCAAAGACGCTATCAAAGAGTTTCTCCAGAATGGAATAAGGAGTTCTGGGCGCTGGTTGAACCAAAAAGCCGGGTTGAATAGATTCATAGATTGAATTAGGTAGTTTAAACAAAAAGGATTTTAGCACCCAGAGAAGGTGTTTGGCAAGAGCTTATAATTTTGTGAAAACGACGGCGTAATGGTATTGGCCGGCAGAGAACGAGTTTTCGATCTTCAAGTGCAATTTTTCACCGGCATTTTTCAAGGAATCGATCTTCACTCTTTCTTCCGTCGGCGGTCCGAAAGGAGATGAAGAGTCTTCCCATTCGACTATCAGCAGTTTTCCTCCCTTTTTTATCATTCTTATGCACTCCCTGAGCATTTCGGCTCTTTTGCGCGAAACATATAGATTATTTATCAAAAGCCCGACATCAAGGCTTTCGGTCTCTATCTTTGTCGCTTTGAATACTTCCAAATCGCTCCAAACCGTGACGATGTTGGAGAAGTTTTCTTGCTTTGCTTTCTTGGAAATGGCCTCAAGCGCCGGTTTCAATATATCGACGGCATAGACCGTGCCGCGCTTTCCCACCAATTGGGCGGCCGGGAAGACGAAGTGTCCGTAGGCTCCTGAGCCGAAGTCGGCGACTTTCATTTTCTCCTTGAGGCCTATTTTTTTCAACAGAGCCTCGGCGTTCAAGAGGGCGCTGCCGCCGGTTACTTTCATCATATGATAATATTAAGTTCTTAAAAAGGCCGAATGCTTCATTAAGTTCATTTTACCAGAATCTGTTTTTTGATGATATTCTTTTGGCTGTATTTGTTTTGGGCCGAGATGGTGATGGTGTTCATTCCTTTCTTCAATTCGACCAATTCCCGGAAGCTCCCGTCTTTCAGTTTCAGAATCGGCCGGTCATTGATTTCTATCATGGTCTTTTCTTTGGCTCGACCGGAGACATAAGTGAAACTATCTTCGGTTATCAGGTTGTCGGCCGGCTCGAAGATTTCTATCTTTGGCTTGGAAAGACTGTTCTTCAGATAGAATCCTAGATAGAGGAACACCCCGGCTATGGCCACTATCGCCACTATATTGCGGATGATCTTGGGAAAAACCAATAACGAGCTTTTTTTAATGACCTTTCGCCCAAAGAGGTTGGAGCCGTTTTTTTCTTTGAAAGCGGTTCTTTCATACGACTCCATTATCTTTTGGGTGTTCAAACCTAAAAAGGAGGCATATTTTTTAATGAAAGTCCTTCGATAGACTCCGCTGGGCAAAGAGTTCAGATTCTCATCTTCGATGGCGGACAGATGGGACTGGCTGATTCTTAACCTTTGAGACACATCTTCAAGTTTCAAGCCTTTTTCTTCCCGAGCTCTTTTTATGCTGTTTGCCCAAGACTCTTCGTCCGGGCTTATTTGTTTGCGGCTGAACATCTTTATATTC
>CAZPAK010000011.1:0-7214 GCA_964584605.1 uncultured Gammaproteobacteria bacterium | reverse complement strand
TGCCCAAGACTCTTCGTCCGGGCTTATTTGTTTGCGGCTGAACATCTTTATATTCAATTTGTCGGTGTTTGGGTTTTTTTCTCGGACTCTTCCGTCCAGGTGGTGCTGCTTTGCATTTTAGACCATTGTCCTCTTTCCGATTTGACGAAGCCCAGGGATGACATTATGAATTGGATTATCAAAAAACTGGTGAAGACGATGGCCAATCCGATGACCGAATTAAGAAGGATGTCCTTTCCTTTTTTAACCCTTTCTTCCGAGCCGGCCGACCAAGTGAACATGATTCCTCCGTAGATGAAGAACAGTAAAGTGATCGAGCCGACGATGCCGATTATCCAGTTGGAGATGTTGACGGCCAAGACCATGAAATCATCCAATGTGTAATTGCCGCAATTCTTTCCGGCGCAATTGCCTTGTCCGGAAGGTGTCGGCAGGATGCCTTGGGCCAAGGCTGGCGAAGCGATGGCGCTTGATATGATCGCGAGAGAGAAAATCGACAGTGCGATCGAGAGGATGACTCTTTTTTTCATATAAAGATGTGTTTAATTCATTGTCTGCTGAACCTTTCTGGCCGCGTCATTGATGATGTCTATCAGTTTGGAATTGTCCTTGACGGCCATATCTATCATTTCCAAGAAGGATCTTTCAGTCGCTCTCGCGTCTTTCCCGTGATACCACGATTGAGCGGTCAAGACCTGTTCGGCGAAAGCCCCTATTTCCATATCATCGATCTGTTTATTGACTAAAGCCCTTAGAGCGGTTGGTTTTTTGGCTGTTTTCAAATAACTCTCGACTTGTTCGGCGGCCGTGGCGAACTGAATGAAATCCCAGGCGGTGTCTATGTTTTTGCTTTTGTTGGAAACAGATTCTATCCAATAGTTGGCATAGTTTATCTGTTTCGGGGTGTCTTCTATTTGCGGCATGCGGGCGATCGCGAAATTGAGTTTTGGCGAGCGGGCCTTGATGATCGGCAGATGATAGGAGTAGCCGAACATCATGGCCAGGTTGCCTTGGGCGAAAAGATCGACGGAGTTGTTCAGATTGCTGTTCCAGCAATAAACCTCTTTGGCCGGATTGGAGAAGTCGGTATAGAATCTGAGGGCTTCCAGTCCGGGGTTGTAAGACCTTTGGCTGCCGGGCGGGATGGAGTGGAACATTACGGTTTCTTCGTCTGTCATGACTGATCCGTTCTGCATCATCAGAAGAGCCAAGATGTCGGAGGCCCTTTCGATGTTTTCGGCTCCGCCCATGGCCACGCCGCTCTGTATCAAATTGCCTTTATTGTTCTGTTTGCTAAGTTTTTTGACGGCTTGTTGGAAGGATTTGTTCCAATATTTCGGCGCCTCGGTGATGCCGGCGTTGTTCAGAAGGTCGGGATTGTAGAACATGGCCAAAGTGTCGACATAAAGAGGCAGGCCATAGATCCTTGGATTCTCACCATCGTCGATGACGACATCGGAATAGACTATGTCGACGAAATTGTTCTTAAGGTCCTTCAAGGTCAAGGATCTGGTGGTTCTAAGCTCTTGAACCGTCTCTTTTTTCACCGTTCCTCTGACGACCGGATAGACCATGGATATCTGCGGCGGCAAAGGAGCCAGTTTGGGCTGATATTCTTTAACCCAAGTGCTGGGCAAAGAGAAGATGTCGGGCCCCCTGTCCTCGGCCAGGGCGTTCAAAAGCTCTTTTTCGTATTCTTCGAAGCGAAATTTTTTGTATTCTATTTTGACGAAAGGATGAAGGGCGCGATATTTGTTTATGATCTCTTCAAAGGCGTCAGCTTCTTCATAGGCTCTCCAATAGGTGATGGTCACCGGTTTCATTTTTTCCTGCACTTCGCGCGAGGCTGTTTTGCAGCCGAAGGCCGAAGTCAGAAGCAGGACAAAAAGTAAAGACAGACCCAAGATTTTGGATTTCATATATCCTTGATATTTTAATTTTTGCGTATCGCCATTAAGCTTAATTATAACACAAAAACAATCAAATAAAAAAGCCGAGTCCTGACAGGCCCCGGCTTTGAAGAGTCTTTGTTTCGATGCTGGCGGCGTTGGTCGATGAAAAGAAGAAAGGCGGCTGTTAAATCGGTGTTTTCAAGGGTTTTTTTCCCTGTATTGCAACGCTTCCCCGATATGGTCCGATGAAATGTCGGCCTCTGCTTCCAAATCGGCGATGGTCCTTGCCACTTTTATGATTCGAAAGTATGAGCGAGCGGAAACGGCGAGGTTCTTGGCGGCATTGTCCAGCAACGACTTGGCTTCCGCGCTCAAGCGGCAATATTTTCTGGTTTTTTCAGAGCTCATTTCCGAGTTGGTCAGGAACTTGTCATTTTGAAAGCGCTCGAACTGTCTTTTTCTGGCCGCTTCAACTCGTTTTTTTATTTCAGCCGACGGCTCGGCCGGCGCATCCGATGACAGTTTTTCGATGTCGAGACGAGGGACTTCTATGTGCATGTCGATGCGGTCGAGAATTGGGCCCGATATCCTTTTGCGGTAAGAAGCTATCTGTCCGGCCGAACAGGAACAATCTTTTATTCGGTCTCCCCAATATCCGCATGGACAGGGGTTCATGGAGGCGATTAGTATGAATTTGGCGGGAAAATCCAGAGATCCGGCGGCCCGGCTGACAGTCACCACTCCGTCTTCGAGCGGTTGGCGCAAGGCTTCCAACACATTTTTTTGAAACTGGGGGAACTCATCCAAAAAAAGAACTCCGCGATGCGACAGCGATATCTCTCCCGGACCAGGCTTTGTTCCGCCGCCGATCATGGCCACATCCGAAGCGGTGTGGTGCGGCGACCTGAATGGCCGTCCGGTTATGAGATAATTCCCCTTGAGGCGTCCGGCAACACTGTATATTTTGGTCACTTCCAGGGCTTCTGGCAATGTCAATTCCGGGAGTATGGAGGGGAAGGCTTTGGCCAGCATGGTCTTTCCTGATCCCGGAGGTCCGAACATAAGGAGATTGTGGGCTCCGGCGGCGGCTATTTCCATGGCCCGCTTGACATGTTCATTGCCTTTGACATGGGAAAGATCGAAAGAGGCGTTTGGATTGGAAAAGCTTATTTCTTGATAGTCGGCTGGACTTATTTTTTTCTTGCCAGTGAAATGATCGACCAGTTGGTGGAGCGAAGAAACCGGAAAGACCTCGATGTTTTTGGCTAATTTTGCTTCTTGGGCATTGCCTTGAGGAATAAAAAGGCCGCTCAAGCCGCTTTCAGCCGCCTTAATGGCGACCGGCAGAACCCCATCGATCGGTCGCAAAGAACCATCCAAGGCCAATTCACCGAGGAAAAGACATCTTTCAAGGCCTTTTTCAGGCAAAAACCCCGTAGTCGATAGAATGCTGGCGGCAATCGGCAGATCGAAAGACGAGCCATGTTTTTTAAGGTCGGCCGGGGCCAAATTGACCGTGACCCTTAATTTTGGGAAATTCAATCCCGAGTTCTTTATGGCGCTGCGAACCCTCTCTCTGGCTTCGGCCACGGCCGCGTCCGGCAAACCGACGATGGCCACTGTGCCCAGTTCCCCTCCTCCCGTGTCGGCCTCGACTTCCACCAGGCGAGCGTCCAGCCCGACCACGGCCGCTGACAATATCTTGGAAGACATTTTATTGATGAATGAATAAGGATGATTTTTGGATTTCAAAATTTGTAGCGATTTTTAATTTTGAACCAAGGGAAAAAATCGCCCAAAATTTCGCATGACAAAAATTATTCTTATTCATTCTTTACGGAAAAACAAAAGACAAAGCCCTTAAGATACTTTGTCTTTTGTCCCCCCTTTATTCATTTTTAATATCCTTATTTCTTGATGTAGTCCTCCAGTTTTATGGAGAGCAGCTTGGAGACGCCGTTTTCCTGCATGGTCACGCCGTAAAGGAAGCTGGCTCTGTTCATCGGCGCTCGGTTGTGGGTGATGACGATGAACTGAGCCTTGTGCGACAAGTCTTCCAATATTCTGGCCAGGCGCTCGGAGTTGGCTTCGTCCAGGGCCGCGTCGACTTCATCCAAGACCACGAACGGCGAAGGATTGGCGCTGATGATGGCGCAGATCAGGGCGATGGCGGTCAAGGCCTTCTCTCCTCCCGAGAGTATGGCGATGGATTTGATGGCTTTGCCCGGAGGGCAGGCTTGGATCTCTATTCCGGCCAGGCCGGTGGCATTGTATTTGGACAGTTTCTTTATCTTTTCTTTGAGCTCGTCCTTCAACTCGCCGTTTTGATCGCCTCTCTCCTCTTCGTCCAGTTCATCGTTTTTGAGAGCGATTATTTTAGCGGTTCCTCCGCCGAAGAGTATTTTGAAATATTCTTCGAATTTGGAGCAGATTTCTTTGAACTCCTTTTCAAAGCGACCCTTGATCTCTCCGTCCAATTGTTTGATGATGTTCTCCAGTGACCCGATGGCCTCTTCCAGATCGGAGATCTGTCCGTGCAGGAAGTCGTATTTCTGCTTGATCTCTTCGTCCTCCTTTTCGATTTCGGGGTCGATGCCGCCGATCAAGTTGAATTGGTTCTCCAATTGCTTTATCTCCCGCTCCACAACCTCTTCGTTTATCTCTTGCGTCGGCCGGACTTCGCGAATCTCCTTGAGGTTGTCGGCGATTTTGCGTATTTCGCTTTCAAGGTCTTCTAAGCGGGTTTCGTATTTGGCCGAATCGATCTTCAAGGATCCAAGTTCGTTGCTTAGGCGGTTGATCTCGTTTTGCAGGGATTGGCTTTCGCGCTGAATGCGGAAAAGGCGGGATTTCTTTTCCTCTTCTTCGCGGCTCAAAGAGGCCAATCTGTCTCTGGTTTCTCCGATTTTGGCGTCGATCTCCTTCAGCTCTATTTCCAGCTTGCCTTTTCTGTCCGATAAATCCAGACTCTCTTTGGGCTTTTGGATGGACAGCAGTTTTTCTTTTGTGCGATCGAGCTCGTTATTCTTTTTTGCCAGTTCAGCCTTTGACATCGCCAAGCCTTGCTCCAAAGAGGAAAGTGAAATTCGGAACTCGCTTTCACGGTTCAATAGATCTTCTTTTTTGTTCGACAGACCCATCAGCTCTTCTTGTAGTTTTTTCTGTTCGGCCACCAAGGTTTCCGTCGATTCTTCATCCATCCCCCTGATCTCCATTATTTCTTGAAGAAGGGTTCTGACCTTGATCAGCAGGTCCTTGATGGCTTCGATGTCGTTCTGTCTCTCCAGGTCCTCAAGCAACGATTTGATCTGGGAAAGCTTGCCATTGACCTCCTTCTCTCTGCTGTCGTCTTTTTTCTTGCCGGCGGAAACTTCGACGAACTTGCCGTTCAATTCGGCTATTTTGCCGTTAAGGGATGATTTTTCATCTTCAAAGATCTTTGACTCTCCGCGTTTGCCGTCGATTTTGACGGACATTTCGCCGATCTCCCTTTGCAAGGCATCGACATCCCTTTTAAGCTCGTTCTCTTTGTTGGCCAGCCACGAAACATCGAAATTGCCAGAGCTTTCCAATTCCATCGATATTTGCGTTTCGATGATGGCCAGTTTTTTGAGGACATCCTCCCTTTGGCGTTGCAATTGAGAGGACATCGAGCTCAAATTGTCATATTCCGAGCTCTTCGACTCCATCTCCATTTGAGAAAGCTCTTTGTTCAAAGAGGCTAGATTCTCGTTTTTGCCCATTAAGACGCTCTCCAGTTCCAAATAGCGGTCGTTGAATTCTTTGAAGCGATCGTTGAGCTTGTGCCAGACATGCTGGAAATAGACGGTGCGTAGGGATTTGAGCTGCTGCTCTATCTCGCCCTTTTGCTTTAGCTTATTGACTTGCTTGGTCAGGCTTTTTAGTCTTGGCTCGATTTCATTCAAAAGAAGATTGGCTTGCCCCAGGTTCTCATAGCTGGCGATCAATTTATTGATGGACTGTTCTCTTTTTATTTGAAATTGCCGCACGCCCGTCGCTTCATCGAAGAACTCTTTGCGTTCGGTGGCGGTGGTGGCCAGAAACGATTCGACCATGCCCTGGCCGATGACGCTGTAAGTCTTTTGTCCGACATTGGCTTTGGCCAAAAGAATTTGGATGTCGACCAGGCGGACTTTGGAATTGTTTAATAGATATTCGCTTTCGCCGTTTCTGAAGATGCGGCGAGTAATCACCAGTTGGGAGAAGTCTATCGGCGCCTGTCCATCCTCATTATTCAAATGCAGCGAGACTTCGGCCATTCCGAGCTGTCCTTTGCTGGAGGATCCGGAGAAAATCACATCTTCGGCGGTTTTGGCGCGCAGAGTCTTCATGCTTTGCTCGCCCAGGACCCAGCGAATGGCGTCGGCCACATTGGATTTGCCGGATCCGTTCGGCCCGACTACCACGGTGATGCCTTTGTGGCCTCTGTCTCCGGTCGGAAAGACCAGGGAGTTTTTGCTGGCGAAGGATTTGAATCCTTGGACATCCAATTTTTCCAAATACATCGGAATGACGGTTAAAAATTAAAAATGAAAAGTTAAGAATATTTTTCAAATACAATTATACTATATTTCACGCCTCTTAGCCATTTGGCCCTTGGGTTGTTTTCCTTCTTGTTTTATGGTGAAATAGGATTATGATCATATCCATCTCCGGGGCTGAAGGCTCGGGAAAGTCCACGATCGCCAAGATGTTGGCCGAAAGACTCGGCTGGCCTCGTCATTATATGGGCGGCATTAGGCGACAGAAGGCGGCGGAGCGCGGACTGACCTTGGCTGAATACAACAAGCTGGGGGAGACCGACCCGTCCACCGACCTGGAGGTCGATGAATACCAAAGGAAACTTGGCCAAGAACAGGACGATTTTGTCATTGAGGGCAGGACCTCTTGGTATTTCATCCCCCACTCCTTCAAGATTTTTTTGGATGTGAAGATGGAGGAGGCGGCCAAGAGGATCTTTTTGGCCTTGCAGGAGAGCAAGGAAAGGAATGAGGGCGACGGGCTGGACAGTGAGATTGCGGTCTTGGACAGTCTAAAGATAAGGAGGGAGAGCGATAAGGCGAGATATTCTAAATATTTCGGCATAGATGTCTTCGATCTATCGCATTATGACTTTGTTTTGGACACTACGGACATTTCGGTAGAAGAGGTCTTTGAAAAGGTCTACGAAGTTGTTAAAAAAAGATTAAAAAAGGCTTAAATTAGCCAATATAATCAATCATAAAAACTTTCTTTTAAGATATTGACAATTGGTGGGAATTGTTCTAATATTTAGAAAGTTATAGAAAATAAGTGATTATT
>CAZPAK010000010.1:0-11195 GCA_964584605.1 uncultured Gammaproteobacteria bacterium | reverse complement strand
AAGTATTATGAATTAATTACTGGACGGAAAATTGCGTTAGAAACTTGAATCCAGCAAGGCGGCGTTCCAGGGATGGCCTTTTTCTTTTTCAATCTGTTTGGGTGGTTATTTTTTTCTTGATTTGTTAAAATATAATTTATTTTTTCATCTATGAATATCAAGAGGGGTGTGATATTTGCGGTCTTGGCGGCTTTGTGGCCGGCGGGATTTTTTTTCGTTCAAGATTGTTCGGCATCGGGAGCGATCGTCATCAATGAGATCGCTTGGGCCGGTTCCGCTGTCAGCGCCAACCATGAATGGATCGAATTGAAGAATTTATCGTCATCCGAGGTCTCTTTGGACGGCTGGAAGCTGAAGGCGCGCGACGACTCTCCCAAAATATCTTTGTCAGGCTCGATTCCGGCCGAAGGATATTTTCTATTGGAAAGGACCAATGACGACTCCTCTCCGGCTTCGGCCGAAATGTTCTATGCCGGATCTTTGAGCAATGGCGGAGAATGGTTGGAATTGTTCGACGCTTCCGGATCGCTTGTCGATTCAATTGATTTTTCGTCCGGCTGGACGGCCGGCGACAATAGCGAAAAAAGAACGGCTCAGCGTTGCGGCGAATCTTGGTCTTCGGCCTTTGGCACTCCTGGCGCTTCCAATGGTTGCGGCGGCTCTTCGGCGATCGAGGCCGTTCCGGTCCGGGAAGAGGAGCGGACCGTATTTCGTTTTGGTGATTTGATCATCAACGAGTTCTGCCCTGATCCCGGCGAGGGCGAGGATGAGTGGGTCGAGATATATGACCCTACGCCGGCTAAAATCATCTTGGAAGGATGGTATTTGGCCGACGGCTCCGGAGTCAAGACCGTCCTTTCCGGTTCCTTGGGCGGAGAGGATCGGTTTGTTTTGATCGAAAAGCCCAAAGGGGCCCTCAATAATGCCGGTGATGCCATCGAGCTGTATTCTCCGGAAGACAATTTGATCGATCGGGTCGTTTACGGCAATTGGGGCTCATCGACTTCTTCCAACGCGCCCAAGGCGGCCAAAGGGTCGTCGGTCGCTTTAAGGGTCGATGGCCGCCGTGAAGCTTATTTTTCAGAAAGCTTTTCCGTCTCCTTGGAGCCGACTCCTGGCCGGCCGAACAAGATCGTGGCCGGCGATCCCGTCGAAGGGCCATCGGCCGACCCTTCTTCGCCGCTGGTGGCCATAACCGAGATTTATCCCAATCCGGTCGGATCGGATCGAGAAGACGAGTTCATAGAGTTTCATAATCAAGGCGACAAGGAGGTCGATCTGTCCCTTTGGCGTTTGGAGATAGAGGGCGGCAAGACTTTGGAGTTCGGGCGTAATTTTCTATCCGCCCCCAAGATTCCCGCCGGCTCTTTTTTCGTCCTTTGGCGGCGTGAAAGCTTGGCGGCCCTGGATAACGGCGGCGGTGTTTTAAGATGGTTCTCTCCGCTCAAGAAGGCTCCGGTTCAGATTTTAGAGTATCCGGCCTTGGATGAAGGCGAGTCTTTCGTTGACAGCCAAGCCATCGCTTCGTCATCGTCGGCCCTGACCAAGAAGTTCATAATTAACGCCTTATCGCTGGATCGCTGGGTCAAGAGCGGATTGCCCACGCCCGGCGCCTATAACGAGATTTGGTCGGAAAACAGGGCTCCTCGGGCGGTTTTTTCCTTGCCTGATACTTTGGCCACCGGGACGGTTTTGATCTTTGATGCCTCCGACAGCGTGGACGAGGATGGTGACGAGCTGTCGTTCCGATGGGATTTCGGCGATGGATCGTCGGCCGCCGGCGAGACGGCGGCGCACATCTTTTCATCCGTCGGCGATTATCGAATTCGATTGCTGGTCGATGATGGCCGTAGCAGTGATTTTCTGGAGAAGACTGCGGCCTTTTATCCGAATCAGAGGAATGCCCTTTCATCGCCGGTCGTCCGGGAAGATTCTGACATTCAGAATGAAAGCCGCTCGGCCTCCTTCGCTTGGCCTTTGGGCCAGACTTGGACATCTTCGTTCGATCGAGCCGGCTCGGGAACGGTCGCCCTGTCCGATTTTCATTCTTTAAAGGTCGGAGTCGAGGCGCAGGTCTCGGCCTCGGTCTTGGTCGAGCCTGGCATTTTCGGCCGTCAATATTTTTATGTCGTATCCGCCGGCTCTCCGGCCTTGAAGATCTATAATTATTACGGAGAGTTTCCGGTTTTGCGCCAAGGCGATGAGGTGATCGCCAAAGGCGAGGTGGCTGGCGGAGAGGAGAAATATCTCAAGATCGCCGAAAGCGAGGATGTCGCAGTTGTGGGAGCTGGAGTTTTGCCGATTCCGGAGACGGTCGACGAAGTTTTGAGCATCGACGATGTCGGGCGTTTCATAGAGATGAAAGGCGTGATAAAAAAAGCCGATGCTAAGATTTTTTTAGCATCGGATTCCGGCCAGACCAGGATTTTTTTGAAGAATCCCAACTCTCTTTCCGCCGCTGATTTTCCGTCCGGCCGCCAAGCTTCTGTCAGAGGCTTGGTCCTGAGCGTGTCTTCCGCTCCGGCCTTGGTGCCGCGCGGCGCCCAAGACATTTCTTTTGATCAAGAAAGCGAGGAGCCGCCGCCGGAATCGTCCGATTCCTCCGCTTCATCATCTTTGAATGAAAAAAGCCGGGAATGGGTGTTGCCGGCCAGAAAAAGCGATGGCAAGGCGATGATCTATGCCCTTGTATTGGCTTTGGGAGCGGCGCTGATGTTCGCCGGGTTGTGGCTTAGGGGGAGAAAGAAGGAAGAATGAAATTGTTTTTCAATGAAGAAAGAAAAAAGCAGTCCGTTTGGCTTGGACTGCTTTGAAGGGAAAAGAGCGCGGAGCTTAGATTTCGACGACGACGAAGTTTTTGCCGTTGGCGGCGTTGTTGGCCTCTTCTTGCGAGCGAATGCTTCTGATGGTGACTTTGCCGTTTTCGATGTATCCGACATACTTCCTACCGTCGATGGTGACGATGGCCTTTCCATTGGTCAGCTGTTGGAAATTAGGGTCGGAGAGGACTACTATCCAGTTGTCACCGTTTTGGCAATAGACTACTTCAGCCTTGATTTTTGCCGAGAAGGTGGCGTTGCCGGCGACGGAGGAAAAAGCGATAGCGGAAAGAAGAACGGCGATGACAGTGAAGCGGATCATGGAAACCTCCATTTTTAGGGTTGTTTTCGATTTAAAAGGGCGTCTATCCTATATTTATATAATAGCATAAAATAGTTAATTTGTCAATACATAAAAAGCGAAAAAATGTTTGCGGAATGCCCGTTTTTATGGGCGTTTTTTCCACAAAAAAGGCGGTTGGTCCAATGTCTGATTTGTGATATTATATATAAAGAATAGGGCTTGTCGTAAAAAGCCTTATTTCATCGCAAACCGGGAGGCTTTAATAACTTTTATTTTCATTGCCAATATGGGAAGAAAGAAGAAGAAATCACTCAATCCTTTGGAGTATATTCCTGTTCCGGAGCTGGGAATGAGTCCTGAGCTCAAGAAGAGTCTTTGGATGTGGTTCATCGTCGTTTTGGCCGCCCTGAGCTTTATGGGCCTTTTCGGTTTGGCCGGACCTTTCGGATCTTTGTTGGCGAAGGGTCAGACTTTGGTTTTTGGCTGGGGCAAGTGGCTGTTCCCGATCCTGCTTTTCTCTTGGGCGGTCATTCTTTATAAAAAAGATCGGACTTATATCCGCGGAGTGGGCATCCTCGGCATTTTTTTGGCCTTGCTCACCCTTGAAGGACTTTTTCATTTCTTCATTCCGCGAAGCGAATGGCGCTCGTCGATCGACGATGGCCAGGGTGGCGGCTTCTTAGGGCTGTTCATGGCATCTTCCATGATCAAGGCTTTGGGCTTTTGGGGAGGCCTGGTGGTGCTGTTGGCTCTATTGGTCACTTCCGCCATGCTCATCTTGAACACTTCTTTGTTCAAGATTTTCGGTGGCGAGAGTTTTTTCGGCAAGCTGTTCAAACCGGTGGCCAAAGTCTCCAAGCGCATGGTCAAGGATGACGCCCCAGCCGAAGACGAAGAGGAGCTTGAGCCGGCGGAGGAAGAGGCGGTGTTCACCAAAAAGACCATCGTCGAGGAAGAGCCGGAAGAAGAGGAAGATGAGAGCGAAGAGACGATCCAAACTCCCAAGATTTCGGCGTCCAAAAAGAAGAGTGAGGCCGATATCTGGAAGATGAAGAATGTCAAAATCGATTTGCCTTTGGATCTTTTGGACACCAATACCAGTAAAGCCACTTCCGGCGACATCAAGAACAATCAGCTGATAATCCAGCGCACGCTTGAGAATTTCGGCATCCCGGTCGAGATGGACGAGACCAAGGTCGGTCCGACCGTCACCCAGTACACCTTCAAGCCGGCCGATGGCGTCAAGGTCTCGAAGATAACCGTGCTTAACAATGATCTGTCTTTGGCTTTGGCGGCCCACCCTTTGCGCATCGAGGCGCCGATACCGGGCAAGGCCTTGGTCGGCATCGAGGTGCCGAACAAGACCAAGGCCATGGTCGGTTTGCGAGAGCTTTTGGAGGATAGGTCGTTCCATGAGAAGAAGAACAATCTTACCATCGCTTTGGGCAAGGATGTCTCCGGAGCCGGCTGGTGCTATGATATCACTCGCATGCCGCATTTGCTGGTCGCCGGCGCGACCAACTCCGGAAAATCGGTCTGCCTCAACGCCATCATCGTTTCTTTGCTGTATCAGAACAATCCGGAGAATCTGCGCTTAATCATGGTCGATCCCAAGCGCGTCGAGCTGACCGTCTATGACGGCATTCCGCATTTGATGACCCCGGTCATAACCAAGGTGGACAAGACCATCAATGCTTTGCGCTGGTGCCTCAATGAGATGGACCGCCGTTTTGATGTTCTGCAGAATTTTAAGAAACGCAACATCCAGGAATACAACAAGTCCTCCAAGGACAAGATGCCTTATATCGTCTTCATCGTCGATGAATTGGCCGATTTGATGGTGACTGCCGGCCGCGACATCGAGACCTCCGTCATTCGCTTGGCGCAGATGGCCCGCGCCGTCGGCATTCACTTGATATTGGCCACTCAACGGCCTTCCGTCGATGTCATCACCGGCCTCATCAAGGCCAACATGCCGACCCGCATCGCCTTCTCCGTCGCTTCTGGCGTCGATTCCAAGACCATTCTCGATTCGCTCGGCGCCGAGAAGCTTTTAGGCAAGGGCGACATGCTCTTCCAGACCCCGGAGATCGCCAAGCCGCGCCGCCTGCAAGGCGCCTTTGTCTCCGATGGCGAGATTTATCGCATAGTCTCCTATATCAAAGAGAAGGCCGGAGAGTTCGAATTCGTCGACGGTGTCACCGAGCCTCAGCGCGTTCGCGGCATGGCCGGCGTCGGCATGGAGGGCGGCGAGGAACAGGGCGACGACTTGGCCATGGAGGCGGCCAGCATCATCGTTGAATCAGGAAAAGCTTCGGCCACTTTCTTGCAGAGGAAATTGTCCGTCGGCTATGCCCGTGCCGCCAAGATTTTGGACATATTGGAGGAGATGGGCGTGGTCGGTCCGGCCAATGGTTCCAAACCCAGGGAGATAATGATGTCCAAGGAGCAATATGTCAATCATTTGAACAATCCTACGGCCGGAGCAGCCATTCATGATCCAGAAGAAAGCGAGGCGCCGGAGGAGTTTTTGCCCTCCGATTCCAATTCTTTGGGCGAAGCTCCGGATGATGACACCACTGTTTTCAAGGCTGGGGAGAAAAAGACTGATGAAATCGATGAAGATATCAAGGAAAATGCCGAGGCGGAAGCGGTCGAGGATGAATCGGATGATTTTGTTCCGGAAAAAGAAGATAATGTAGATGAAGATATCGATAAGCCGTCAAGGAAAGAAGGCGGCAAGCCGGATTTTCATGATGAGAGCGGAATGTTTTTCTCTCGATGATGATTTGATTGGGTAATATAAAGATTCAAAGGCCGGCCGGCAAGGGGTCGGACGCTTTCAATCTATAAATATATGTTTTTGGATAAAATTTTTGGCAAGAAGGAGGAGATGGCCGAAGCGAAAAAGCCGCCCGTTGCGATTCCCTCCGGCAAGAGGCTGTCCGGCAAAGTGGACGACTTGGTCGATGAGATCGAGTCTTTGCCGGTCAAGGCGAAAAGACCGCAAAAGGGGCCGAATATTCTCGTTGCCGACAATAAAGGTGAATATATCCCAATCGATGATTATCGAGATCGGGATAGAAACATAAGCTCTGAGAATGTGGCCAAGATCAGGCAGGAGATCAAGATCAAGATGCGAGAGAAAGAGGCTGTCCAAAAAAATCCCGCGCCTTCAGCCCCTTCAAAGATTGAAGCGCCCGTTGAAAAGCGGAAGGCGGCCGCCGAGCAAAGAAAAAGTCCTGTGGCCAAAAGCAAGAGTCGATCGGCCAAACTTGCCGAACTGGACAAAGAGATAAAGGTGTTGGATGAAAAAATATCCGCCGTTGATAGTTTAAGCAATCAAGAATTGGCAGATAGCATAAATAATAAACCGCAGTTTGGGAGAAGGCCTCAAAAGGTGGAAATTTCTTATGCACCCAAGGATCCTGAATTGGAAAAAGAGCGTGCTTATCAAAAATGGCAAAGAGAATCGGCTGTTAAAAAAGATAGCTCCAGGTTTTATGTTCCTGAAAGCGAGGAAATAAAAGAACCGGTTGTGGAAGAACAGGTTGGAGACAAGAAAGAACCTGTTATTGAGGGCATTGTTCAAGAGGAGGAAGAAATTGCTGCCAGGATAGCCGAGGAAGTTGAAAGATTGCGCTTGGAAGATGAAAGAAAAAAACAAGAAGAAGAGAATAAAAAAATGCGCCATTTGGATCCGGACAAAGTTCCAAATCATCCTAAATCAGTTAAACCAAAAATAATGAGTGAGGCGGACATCGATGCTGAAATCGCTGCTTTTCATGATGAATTCGAAAGACAGAGGAAAGAAAAAAGCGGCAGTCCGGAAGCGAAAGCTGAATCTTCAACCGCTGAAAAATCATTTAAGGAGGTGTTTGATTTGAACCCCGAAGATTTGGAAGGCATAGAAGGTTTCAATGATTTGTCCGAAGGGCAGAAACTTTTCGTCTTGGAGAATTTGCGCCAAATAACTTTAGGCAAGGTCAAGGAGGGCGGGGAGCTTGAGTATGAAAAAAAGACCTCAGCTATAATGAAAGGGGAAAACAGTTTTGGCAAAACCCCTTCTTGGCTTAAAAGAAACATACCGACATTTTTGAAAGCCGGCGCTTTGGCGATGAATAATTTGACCAAGAGCTTTAAAATAGCCAGTAGTGAAAAGCGTCTGGTTGAGGAATTGATGAAAGGCGGAATCAAGGAGCACGGGGAAGTTTTGCGCTTGCTGGTCGAGGGAATGAAAGACGGTCCGGAGGTTTTGGAGAAAGACGGCCGGCCGGAGATACAATTCGCCTCTTTAGAAAGATGGCACGGCGAGGATGAAAAAAAGATAGCTGAAAATTTCAACGCGTCCGCCGCGGCTTTCATGCGCCTGCCGAAAGAATGGAATTATGACAACGCGACCGCCGAACAGAAGAAGCGCTATGAAGAGGCGGAGTTAAGTTATCGCGAGGCCAAAGAGGAGTATTTGGCCTTGGAAGCGGCTTGGTTCGGAGAGAAATGGGCTTGCCAGGATTTGAATTCCATCGACGCTAAGATAGCCATCAACCAATTGCTCAATCAGAATCCGGAAGCGGAAGAGGAATTGATTAAAATTTCCGGCCAGAACGAATTGTGGCGGGGAGCCGTAAATTCTTTAAAAGCCAGCCGCGGCCGCGGTATTTCCATGTCCGCCGGTTTTGCCATAAGAGGATTGGCTGTTAGTGCTGTCGGCGCAGCCGGCTCTTTTATCGCCGCTCCTTTGGTTGGAGGCGCGATCGGCGCTTGGCGGGGAAGAGAGAAAGCTAAAAAGGACATTGAAAAACAAGACAAGAAGGCGAGAATCGGTTCCGGCGAGGCCGACGAGAAAGCCGCTAATTTCGTGCCGGCCGTTCATTTGGTCAAGCGTTTGAAAAATTTAGCCGATGAATATCAGGCGGCCGTCGACAAAGGGGATGTCGCTAAGGCCGGACAATTAATGATGTCTTTGAAAACAAGAATAGATTATACGGAAGAAAAGATAAATGGCGGCTTGGTCGATTTTGGCACCAAGCTGGATTATTCGGAATTATCCAAAGGCGAGCAGGCGGCAACTTCTTCCGAGGATGAAAGACGAGGAGGGGTTTTGGGCCAGCAATTCGAATTAGTTCAAGAATTATGCCAAGCCAAGGCCCTAGCCGTTAAAATTAATCTTAAAGCCGAAGATGAAGCTTTGCGCGAACGCTTGGATTCTTGGTTGGAAAATAATGAAGAAAAAATTGATGCTTCTCGACAGGAGTATGTTAAGAAAAAAATGATTTCCGGGGCTCTTATGTGCGCCGGTTTCGCTTTGGCCGGCGCGGCCGCGCGCGATGTGGCCGGCGATTGGTTCGGTTGGAACAAGACCGGTTCGGTTTTAAAAAAGGGCCTTGGAGGCGCTCGAGAGGCCTTAAAGGATTTGAATACGGTTTCCGCCGTCCAGGCGTCTCCTAGTAATTTTTCTCAAATCAATGTCGGCTTGCCGGCGGCCGCGGCCATAGCGCAAGAAAATCCGGTCGAACCGCAGGTTTTTTCCGAAGCGATAGTCACTCCTTCGTCGAGTGCTCCATCGCCGGAATCGTTGCCTTATTGGGGCGGCAAGTCGGTTTGGAATGAGGCCGAAAATCAGTTGCGCGCCTTGAAAGGCGCTGCCTCGCTTGAAGAGGTGGCTAAAGTAAAGAATTTAATAGTGGCCGAACCGGAAAAATACGGTCTAGCAGCTGATGTTGATTTTAATAAGATGGGAGCTGACCAAATAAAAGGTATTAATTGGGACGAGGCTTTAAAAGATTTTGAGTCTGGCAAAGATTCAACACAAGCTGTGCTGGCCATGGAAAAAGCGGCCGCAGCCGGCAAGACGGAAGGATCTTGGACTTATAACGTGGACAAAAGCGGCAATTTGAATTTGTCAGAAGAATTTAAAAACACCCTCTCTCCGGATTCCAAACCGGAAGTTCTTGCTGATCTGGATAGAATATTAAAAAGAGATGATGCCGTGGTGCCGATGAATAAGATTCATGATTTGCCGTCAAGTGAAGAGATAACGGCCGCGGTCGGATCACCGGAGCATATTGATGCTTTTGTTCAAGATGGCGAATCGCAAAAACTTTTATCTTTGCTTTCTCAAAAATCCAAGCTGATATTCGACCCTAAGGCCAAAATTCCTAAGGGGCAGATTTATGAGGAAGTTTCGCGCTTGAAGGCGCCGATAGAGCGGGAGCTGGGCGGACAAGTGAGTTTTGATCCGGATGGAACAGTAAGAATAAAAACACCGGGCGGCTATTATCGCAATCTTTATTCTCCGGAAAATTCTTCAGCCCCGTCGTCTCAGGTTGTTGAAGAAGCTCCTTCTGTTCAAAAAACAATAGTATCTCAGGCCAATGCCCGGGAAAGCGGCGCGGGGGGCGCCAAGGTTGAGAATGTCGCTTTTATCAGGGGCTACGGCCAGCAAGATGGCTTGAATAAAGAGATATACGAAAAATTGAGTCTTTCTGACAGGCGAGCATTGGAAACAACTTCGCGCAGTATTCGCGCCTTGTCGAATAGTTTGAAAAATATCCCTCCCGAATCCGGGGAGGCCAAGGCCGTTCAAAAGACCATCAAAGGGATTATGTCTAATGCCGAGAATAAATTCGGGCAAGGGGTTTTTAATGACGAGATTAAGGGGTTGGCCGGAATCAAGGCCGGGGTTGCCGACAATGCCTTTGTTGAGCCCTCGCTTTCGGCCGAAAAAGCGCTTGGAGGGACAAGAGAGGCGTTAAAAGAGACTGCGGCCGATAATCCTCCGGTTGTTGAAAAGACACTAGTCGTTGACTCAGAGGCTTTCAAGGTTTTAGATAAGAATCCTTTGGCCGATTTTCCGCAGAAGAAATTGGTTTTTGCCGGCAATTTGCCGTCAGCTTACCAAGCCAAGCTTGAGGCTTATTTTCAGTCTAGCCTGGCCGAGCGCGATGAAATCATCAAACAGTTGGGAGAATGGAGGGATAGATATGGAGATCGTCCTCAATATGCATCTTTTGAAAAAATGGTAAGGCAAGGGGTTAGTAATTATAATAAAGAGTTAAAAGGAGCGGCCATGGCCGCTTCCGGCCAGGGGAAAATCGAATTCTCCGTATTTGGACAGCGCGATCCGGCTAAGGTGGCCGACGATTTTCTGGACGCTCGGTCGTCTTTGAGCAAGTTGGTGACGACAAGAGAGGTATCTGATGATATTTTTTCCGAGGCGGATGAGGCCTTTGCTGCCAGGAAAGGAGTTCGTCAGCTATCAGTCGGCACCAAGGTTGTTGAAGCGAAAGATGCGCCATTGCCTAGCCCGGCCCCGGAAGTCAAAAATTTGGATTTTGCCGATTCCCTCGAAGAGCATCCGGCCGCTGGCGAGATTGCCAGAGAGTCGGAACAGGTTGAGCTTAAAAGTTCGATAAATACCGACAAGGCCGATGCGGCGATGGTTGAGATGGAAAAAGAGCACGCAGCCGTTTCTAAAAAATTAAAGGACAGCATCGTCTCTGAAGAGGAAATCGTCAAGGCGACTCCGAAGATAAAGGTCACCGCCGTTCCGGCTCAGCCGGAGCCGCAGAATTTCAAGCCGCTCGAGAATACTTTGTTCAATGGCGGAAAGGAGGCGGCCAAGGAGGCGGTCGGCGAGCCATCGTCCGGAGAGGCCATAACCATGACCTTGCAAGAGGCCAAAAGCTTCGACCAGCCGATAACCGAAGCGGCCTTGGCCAAATCTTTGGCCGGGCAAGGCGCTTATATCGATCTCAGGAAAGTCCCGTCGGTTTCGGCGGAGGCGTTGAAGGCTTGGCAGGGAGAGAATAAGGTATTCAATCTTTGGGGCCTTAGACCAGAATCGCTGAACAGGGAATCGGCTTTGATTTTAAAAAGTTTCAAAGGCAGGATAATGGTTCCCAGCGATGTTTTGGAGAGGATAGAGGAGCTGTCTTCTTGATTTTAAGAGTGAATATCGGCAGTTGCCGGAAAGGCTGATTTTTAGCAGGATCGGCCTTTTATTTTTATGTATTTTTAATTTAATATTAGCCAATAAAGATTAGTTGAAATTGATTGACACAGCCTTAATA
>CAZPAK010000009.1:0-11345 GCA_964584605.1 uncultured Gammaproteobacteria bacterium | reverse complement strand
ACATCCATTATGAACAAGAAGACCAAGGTTGCCGCCAAGAAGCACGCCAAGAAGGCCGGCAAAAAGATCAAGAGCCTGTCTCATCGCTAGTCTTTGGGCCGTTTGAACAAATAACCCTGCGCCGTTTTTGTCGGTCGCAGGGTTGACTTTTGCCTAAAAATAAGCTATTATATCGGTGCGGACAATCGGAAGCGCGTCTATTGAAAATAGAGGCGCTTTTTACGAGATTTGCTCGCTAAAAAGGTCGAACTTTAAAAAGATAGCTCTAATTTAAGGCCGAGGGGGAAACTCTTTTTGAAGAGGTCTCGCTTCGCCAACAGTGTCCAATGATTATATTATTTTTCGTTGGCGTATTGGAAATGATAATCGCTACCGTGTGGACTAAGACGGTCACCAGCAAGATGATTTGGGGCAGCGGCGCAGTCACTATGATCAATGTGCTCGTCTGGTTCTATGTCTTGCAGCAGGTTGTCGATAACATCCACAACTGGTATGTTGTCGTTCTTTACGCGCTGGGCTGTTCGCTCGGCACTGTTATTTGCACCGCCTATTACCGCTATCAGGAGAAGAAGACTGAGGCTGTCCAATAGGTCAAGCTTATGACAAACCTGGTCCATGTTCCGGATCCGGAACCTGGCAGTAGATAAAACCGCTTTCGTTTCATTGTGAATCGAAGGCGGTTTTATTTTCTTCACATGGCTTTTTGTTTGACATTTTTTTCTTTTAAGGTTATTTTAAATCGTTGCACCTTAAAGATAGGGATCTTTTCCTTCAATTCAATTTCAAAGGAGTTTTTATGCCAAAGGTGGGTTTCGTCGGTTGGCGCGGCATGGTCGGGCAAGTCTTGATGAAGAGGATGGAAGAAGAGGGGGATTGGGACCTTTATCCCGATCGCGTCTTCTTCTCGACCTCCAAGATCGAGAAAGGTCCGTTCGATTCGGTCGTCGAAAATTCGTATGATTTCGAGAGATTGATGTCTTGTGATGTCATTGTCACTTGCCAGGGCGGGGATTGGACCAAGCAGGTCTATCCCGAAATGAGGCAGGATGGCTGGCAAGGGGTGTTCATAGATGCCTCATCGGCATTGCGAACCGATCCGGAAAGCGTCATCGTGCTCGATCCGATCAATCGCGAATTGATCGATCGCCGCTTGGCCAGGGGCTGCAAGCTGTTCGTCGGCGGCAATTGCACGACCAGTCTGATGCTCATGGCCTTGCATGGCTTGTTCAAGGAAGGATTGGTGAAATGGGTCGATTCTTCGACCTATCAAGCCGCTTCCGGGGCCGGAGCCAAGCACATGGAAGAGTTGTTGTCGCAGATGTCCTTCATCACTGGCAAGCTGTCTTTCCTGA
Organism: uncultured Gammaproteobacteria bacterium; assembly: GCA_964584605.1. Classification (GTDB taxonomy): domain Bacteria; phylum Patescibacteriota; class Patescibacteriia; order Patescibacteriales; family WJLG01; genus JBAZHE01. The sequence continues at coordinate 9,993 of CAZPAK010000009.1, read as the reverse complement.
GCAACAGCTCCGGAAGGATCGTCGACCTCGAGTCTTCGGCCACCTCTATTCTGCGCGACGAAGTTTTTCCGAAAGACAATTTCGGAGCTCCGCTGGCCCTGTCCTTGATACCTTGGATCGATGTCGAATCCGATCTTTTCACCGGACAGACCAAAGAAGAGTGGAAGATGGATTTCGAGACCAGAAAAATCCTGGGATTGGCGGACGAAGATCATTCGATACTGGCCGACAGTCTGTGCGTTCGGGTCGGGGCTTTGCGCTGTCATAGCCAGTCTTTGAGGGTCGGCCTTAAAGAAGGACTGGCCATCAATGAGATCGAAAGGCTCCTGGTCTCGGCCAATGAATGGGTTGAGCTGGTCCCCAATTTCAAAGAGGAAACCTTGAGGAGGTTGACTCCGGCCTATGTCTCCGGCAAGCTCAAAATAGCCGTCGGCCGCGTTCACTATTCGCAGATCGGGAAAAATGTCCTGAAGTTGTTCACGGTCGGCGACCAATTGCTCTGGGGGGCGGCCGAACCCATCCGCCGGATTCTCAAGATAGTCAGCGCCTTTTAGCCTTCTGTCCTTTCTCCCCGTTTTCATCTGGCCACCTTTTTAAAGAAAGAAGGTGGCCTTTTATTTTGCGCCTTATATGAAAAAAGCCCGGAGAGGGCTTTTATTCTTGGTTCAGCATTTCCTGTGCTATCGGCGGCGTTGGTTGGGAATAGGTTTTCTTTCGGTATTCTTCTTTGAGTTCGTAGAGCATCTTTTTCAGCTCATGAGGCTGTTTGACGCAATTCAGTTCCAGTTCGTATCCGTCGCCGCCGGCGGTGGATATGGACAGGGTTCCTGTCCCATAGACGATTTTATCGAAAAAACTCTGATCCACTCCGACATCGGTTATGCGATCGTAGTTGACGCTTTTGACCGAGGTGTTCAGCCACCCTCTTTTGACCACGATGCGGCAGTCGGTCAGGACGAAGGTATTGGCCGTGCGCAAATAGTATAGATGATAGAAGAGTATGATCGGCATGAAGAGGCAGAAGAAGATGAATCCCGAGATGAAGAGGAATTTGGCGAGGAAGCCCTGGAAGAACGCCTCGGCCGTCGCTTTGATTTCGTCGGGGTCGGCCATTGGCGATCCCTTGGTGGCGGTTTCACCTATTTTATACAAGACGATGATGATGGCCCCCGCCGCCAGAGCTATCAAGAGCCATTTGATCGAAGAGAGGATCAGCCTGACATATATGTGTCTATTCCCGTAGGAAAGTATCTTTTTGACTGTTTCGTCGTTGCCCAGGGTGTTTTTGACCGATTTGGAGAGTTGCATATTATTTTAAAGCGTTGATTATTTCGTAGGCGAAAGCCGCGGCCGATTCCGGTCCGTCGGCGGTTATGATCAATCCATCCCTTGCCACTGATTTGGCGGTGTAATCGGCGCCGCCTTCGATCAAGTATCCTTTGCCGGTGGGGAAGACGGTGGCCTTCTTGCCTTTGAGGGCTCCGGCTCCGCCCAGCATGGCCGGCGCTATGCAGATGGCGGCGGTCAATTTGCCTTTTGCCAGAAACTCTCTGGCCAAGTTTTGCAAATCCTCGTTTTCAAGTTCACGGGTCATGCCTGGACCGCCGATGAAGACGACGGCGTCGAAGCTTTCCGGTTCGACTTCTTTGAGGTCGTATTCGGCTTCGACGGTCAAGCCTTCGTTGCCGCTGAAGTTGCCTTTCTTCAGGGAGGCGAAGTGGATTTCCGCTCCTTGCTCCGAGAGGATGTTCTTGGGTATGATCAGTTCTCCGTCTCGGAAGTTGGGAACGGCGACAAAGAGTATCTTTTTGTCTTTCATAAGCTCTATCGGCGCGCGGCCTTCGATCGGATCATTGAGCGGCTGTTCCGGCCGGCCGTCGTTTCGGACCGAGCACCCGCTTATGAGCAATTGAGAGATCAGCGCAATCAGCAATATTTTTTTCATGTGCTTAGATTATAGCAAATTTTCACTAAAAATCAATTTACGCTATAATTGATGGTATGAATGACGATTTTGAAATACGCCGGCAAGGAACGGAAATACGCCTTGTCGGACGGGGTAAGACCAAAGAAGGCGCCTTGTCCTCCTTGGCCAGGGCCTTTGCCGCCTATCAGCTTCCGGAAGGCGAAGCCGTCGATTCGGACGGTGAAAGACGCGAGCTGAAATTCGGCTATGAAAAGGAGGCTTATCTGCCGCCGGATTTGATCAATGACATCATCGGCTTGCAAGCCGCCAATTCGGAGGCGTATCCCAGGGTTGAGATCGTGCGCCTGGCCGACGGAATCATCTGTGCCGAGCTTTTCGGAGTCAAAAAGGGTCCTCGTTCGATGGTCAGAGAGGCGGTCTATTCGGGTTCGAAACTTGAAGCGTCGGGCGACGGATGGGTGGCGGAGACGGAGATAGTCGCCTGACATCATCGATATTTTTACAAAATCCATTTTTAGTGTTAAAGTTTCTCGTTATGTCGAATAAAGGCGACAATAAAAGAAATTCGGTCGATTCCGATCATGACGGTCTGTCCGATTGGGAAGAGAGCCATATTTACGGGACTGACCCTCATGACGAGGACACCGACGATGACGGCATGGAGGACGGAGAAGAGGTGATGCTCGGCCGCAATCCCAACGGACTGGGCTATCTTCGCGACCTTTTCATCCCTCACGCCGGCAATGGCTATCGGCCTGAGTCGCTCAGGCCCGGAAGAGTCTTATTCCATGCTGCCGCCGCTTTGGCCGTCAAATCGGTCATGGTCGTCTTCGTTATGTCTTATCCTTTGACCGCTTGGCTCACGCCTGATGTGGCGGCGGAGCAGGGGCGTAAAATAATCCTTTTGACCAATGATTTGAGAAGGTCCGAGTCTTTGCCGGCGCTTTCCGTTAATTCCAAATTGGACCAGGCGGCCTTCGCCAAGGTCCAAGATATGTTCTTGAAGCAATATTTCGCCCATACCGGGGTCGATGGGCGAGGCTTGGAATATTTTTTACGCCAGGCCGATTATGATTACTCGGTTTCCGGGGAGAATTTGGCCATGGGATTCAGCGATCCGGCCGAAGTGGTGGAGGCTTGGAAGGATAGTCCGACACATTACGCCAATCTGGTGGATAAAGATTATCAGGACATAGGTGTGGCCATGGCCGATGACATCTTCGAAGGAGAAAACACGGTCTTGATCGCCCAATATTTCGGCCGGCCCAGAAGGGTTTAAGCCGCGGCTTCGGTCGCCAAGAAAGATTCTACGGCCTCTCGGACCGTATTGGCATCCAAGGTCGAACCGGTCGAAAGTTCCGTATCGGCCAAGGTCCTGATCGACAGTCCGGCAGGCAAGGACGAGAGTCTGGTCAGGGTGGAGGCGACCTTGCCTCCCGAGACCAGCCAAGCCTTGGCCAGCGTTTCCGGCGTCAGCATACCTCTGCTTCCGTCTGAGAGCGGAAGCTGGGAGGGGCAGGCGGTGATACGGGATGGGGACCTGGTTCCGATGACCCCGCCTTCGATAACGGTCACGGACGATTTGGGCGATTCCAGGGTGTTGGATGCCGAATCGATAGGCTTTCGGCCAAAGAGTACGACCTTGAAAGACCAGTATTTCCTTTTGCGCAACAATCCCGATCGGGCGATCGCCAGAGTGTTGGATGTCGGTTCAGTCTATTTTCGTTTGATATTGCTTTTGGCCATGATCTCCTTGCTCCTCAACATCCTCATCGAGATCAAAAGGCAACACCCTCACTTGATAGCTTCCGGCGCGGCCCTGGTTTTGCTCTTGCTGGTTTTGATGGTGGTGTGATGTCTGCATTCCAAGCCCTTGACTTTGAACCGGCCATTTGCCAATTTTAAAGATTATAAATGATCAGAAGGGGAGGTCTGTCAATAATATGAAGAAGCAAAAGCTTTCTATCCTGTTTACATCGCTGATGATGGTCGTTCTTTCCGCCGCTTGGGGTTGTCCGGTCGGCGCGGTTCCGACCGATGCCGATCCGTCCGATCCGGTCCGCCGGGAAGTGATGGTTTTAGAGTCGGGAGGGGGGGCGACATCGATGGTCCGATGGCGTGTTCGGCCGTTTTTTACAGCGATTGGGACGGATGCTCGCAAGGAGTTCAGATGCGTTCCGTGGTAGAGAGGTTTCCAAAAGATTGCCTTTTGACGGTCGATCAGGAAGCGGTTCGCTCGCGTGTCTGTCCTTTGTCTTCCGTCGAACCCCAAAAGGCTGTTTTGGGCACAAAAGTGTTCGCTCCTCAGGTTTTGGTGCGCGGCCCTGATTTCAAGGTCTATGTTTTCAAAGACGACAAGCTCGCTTATATCCACAGTTTGGAAGAGTTGAATCGCGATCATGCCGGTGAGAGGATCTTCAATGTCGGACAAGATGTGATAGACGATTATCTCGGCAGGTCGCAGAAAAGACAAGTGGCCGGAAAGAAGGAATACGCCGACGGACAATTGATCAGGGGGTCTGATATGAAGGACTATTTTTTGACGGCCGGACGGCGACATCATGTTTTGAATCTTGAGGAATTGCGAACCCATCATTTCGGCCAAGAGATATTCAATGTCAGCGACGAGGTCGTGGCTGGGTATGAGAGTTTGGATTAGACAGGGCGATGTTTTTCTGCTAAATTGTGATCAGATAGTCTAAAAAATAAACCAGAAAAAATATGGAAAAGAATAAATTGGTCTCCTATGGTTTGATCCTTGGCCTGTGCATGGTGGCCAGCGCCGGGCTGGTCTCTCAGACCTTGCTGAAGCTAAAGAGGATGGACGACAATCTTTTGGTCTCTTCCGGTTCGGCCAGGATGGCGGTCGTTTCCGATTCGGTGAAGTGGGTGAGCAATTTTTCACGCACCGTCGAAAAGAAGGATTTGAATTCCGGCTACATAGAGATGCGCAATGACGAAGCTAAAGTCCTTAAGTTTTTGAAGGACAAGGGTATCAAAGATGAGGAGATCGGTATATCCCCGGTCTTTGCCAATGAGGTCTGGAAGTCGGATTCCGGAGCGCCGAAGGAGTACAACCTCATTCAAACAGTGGAGGTCCGTTCTTCCGAGGTGGATAAAATAAAGAATTTGGCGAAGGACATCCAAGGTCTGGTCAATGAAGGCGTTTTCTTCAGCATCAATTCCGTCGAGTACTATTATGCCAAATTGCCGGAGGCCAGGATCGGCCTGCTGCCGGAAGCGGTCAAGGACGCCAGGATGCGAGCCGATAAGATAGCCGAGGCCTCAGGCAAGAAAGTCGTGGGGATCCAGTCCGTCAATATGGGCATAGTCCAGGTTTTGGCGCCTAATTCCGTGGATGTTTCCGATTATGGTTCGTATGACACGGCCAGCGTGGATAAAGAGATAATGGTCACGGTTCGCCCGACCTTCATTTTGAAGTAAATAGGTCTGTCAATAATTAATTAATTCGAAGCGGAAGATTTTTTCGAACGAGCAATCGATCGGAAATATCCTCTGCGCCCGCCGGAAATCGAATAAGCGGGTCTGAAAGGCGGTCGTCATGGCCAGGCCATTCCAATTGGTCGGGGTCGGTCGATCGTTTGGACGGTATCTTTAGCGCCCATGAGCGAGGAAGATTTGCCTATAGGTTTCCTTTGGTTGGCATTCGGGATATTGTTGATCGGGGGGATGGTCTTGATGAACACTGGTTTCGCCTCCGCTTATTTCGGTCTTTGACATTTCCTTTTTCCTGACCGATAAGATCAAAAACACTCTTTTGCCCTCTTGGGCCGATGGGTGTTTTTTGTTTTTCCAACTCCGTTTGAATTTTTTTGCCGATGGATCTAGGGCTGTCGTTCGGTCTCGCCGATCAGTAGCATTGGAATGCTGGATAGTGGGGGCGGATACGGTCGATATTTTGTCTGTTGCGAAAAAAATGTTATAATTGAAAACGGTTCAGTCTTTCAAAATTTTTTAAAGAAAGAAATATGAAGAACGATGAAAATGGCGGCGGCAAGAAGCAGCGATTCCGTTTGGTTTTGCTGATCGTTATGTCGGTAGTCGTGTTCGGCACGGCGGTGATGATCATCACGGCCCTTTTGACTTTGTCCGACCTTCGGAACGATGTCAGGCAGATGAATTATCAAATGAATGTTTTTCAGCAGGGTGCTGCTGAGAATAAATAGGGCTGTGTTCGAGGTCCTTGGCCTTGGGCTCACGACTTTTGATTGATCGGTTCTAAATATTTAATTTAACAAGGGGAAGCGTTTTTCTATCCCCAAAATTTTTTTATGAATATCGCCATCAACGGCTTCGGTCGCATCGGCCGAGCGACTTTTAAGGCTTTTTTGGCCAAAAATGATTCAGATTTGAACATCGTCGCCATCAACGATCTGACCGACACCAAGACTTTGGCCCATCTTTTGAAGTATGACAGCGCCTACGGCGTTTATGACAAGTATGTCGAGTATTTTGATGGTGGTTTGAAGGTCGATGGTAGGGAATACCGGGTTTATGCCCAGAAAGACCCAAAAACTCTGCCTTGGCGCGATTTGAGCGTCGATGTCGTAATAGAATCGACCGGCATCTTCAGGGACAATGAGAAAGCCGGCTGGCATCTTGAGGCCGGAGCCAAAAAGGTCATCATCAGCGCCCCTTGCAAGGACAATGGCGAGATGAAGACCATAGTCTTGGGCGTTAACGAGGGCGACCTGACCTCGGAGGACAATATACTCTCCATGGCCTCTTGTACCACCAATTGTTTGGCTCCGATGACCAAGGTCATCGAGGACAATTTCGGCATTGATAAGGCTTTGATGACCACCACCCATTCCTATACCGCCGACCAGGTCTTGGTCGATGGCCCGCATAAGGATTTGAGGCGCGCCCGCGCGGCCGCGGTCAATATAGTGCCCACGAGCACCGGCGCCGCTTTGGCCACCGGTTTGGTCATCCCTTCGCTCAAAGGCAAATTCGACGGCCTTTCCTTGCGTGTCCCGACTCCGGTCGTGTCGATTTGCGACGCTGTCTATATTTTGAAGAGGGATGTCTCCAGTGACGAAGTCAATGAGGCGATAAAAAGAGCCGCTTCGGAGGACCGCTATAAAGGGATATTGGCTTGGACCAAGGATCCGCTGGTCTCCACCGATTACATCGGCAATCCCTATTCTTCGATCGTCGACACCGAATACACCATGGTCGTCGGCGGCAACATGCTCAAGATGGTCTCTTGGTACGATAACGAGTGGGGCTATTCCAACCGTTTGGCCGACCTCTGCGCCTACATAAGGAAGAATAATTTGATTTAAAAGATAGAAGATAAATGCTAAATGCCTGTCATCGATGACTGCTCATCGTTCGGTGTTTATCATTTAGTATTTTATGGATATCATCAATAAGATAAGAGAAGTCGATCTTAAGGGCTGCGGAGGGGCCTTCTATCCGACGGCTGATAAATGGCAGGCGGTCAAGGATTCTTTTGCCGTCAAGAAATATGTCGTGGCCAACGGCAGCGAGGGCGAGCCGGGCGTCCAAAAGGACGCTTATCTTTTGGCCAATCGCCCCAAGGCCGTCATCGAGGGCATGAAGCAGGCCATGTCGTTCTTGAAGGAAAGAGAGGTGGCCGTCAAAGGCTATCTTTATCTCAACCCAATCTATTATAAGAAATATGCCAAGAATCTTAAAAAGATTATAATTGAAAGAAAGGTTGATATCGAGGTTTTCGGCAAGCCTCACGACGCCGGTTACATCGGCGGCGAGGAGACGGCCGTTCTGAACACCATCGAAGGCAAGAAGATCGAGCCGCGCCTGAAGCCGCCCTTCCCAACCGTTAGCGGTCTTTGGGGTTATCCGACCATTGTTAATAATATAGAAACTTTTTACCATATCGGAAAACTAGCCGATGGCGTTTATGAGAATGTTCGTTTTTACAGCATTAACGGCGATTGCCGCAAAGAAGGTGTTTATGAATTTCCGGCCGAAATGAACATTTCCGACATTCTTAAGGCCTCGGACAATTGGCCGGACTATCGTTTTTTCGTCCAGGTCGGCGGCGGTTCTTGTGGGGAGGTCTATAACGATAAGCAATTGGACAAGCCGGCCTGTGGAGCCATGTCGCTGACGCTCTACCGCGCCGACAAATGGCAGCCGAAGGAGGTTTTGCGCAAATGGATCGGGTTCTTCATGACCGAATCCTGCGGCCAGTGCGTGCCTTGCCGCGAAGGCACCTATCGCTTATTCGAAACTGTTAATTCTGAAAATCCCGACTGGCAGCTGGTCAAGGACCTTTTGGACAACCTCGGCGAGGCCTCGTTCTGCGGCCTTGGACTTTCCGTGCCGTGGCCGATTCGCTCTTATATCAAGAATGTCCTATGCGGCGGAGAATATGATCTGGACTATCCGTGCAAAAATAAGGTTTGCAAGATATTCAAATAAAAATATGGCTAAAAAGTTGAATATAAAGATAAACGGCAAGGCCTATAAAGTCGATAGCGATCAGACGATCCTGGATGTGGCCAAGAAGAACGGTATCGACATACCGCATCTGTGCGTGCATCCTGACTTTCCGGTCAAGGGCAACTGCCGCGTCTGCTGCGTCGAGGTCAAAGGCGCCAAGCGCCTGATGCCTTCCTGCGCCACCAAGGTCTATGAAGGTTTAGAGGTGAAGACGGAGACCGAGCGCGTCAAGAAGTCGCGCAACATGAATTTGGAATTGATCTTCGCCGAGCATGTCGAAAAATGCGCGACTTGCCCTTGGCGCTTCGAATGCCCGCTCTTGGATGCCGTCAAGAAATACAACCTCAAGCTGACGCGTTTTCGCGACCGCAAGGGGGTGCGCAAGGTCTATAAGTTCCAGAATGCCGTCGAGATCGACGGTTCCCAGTGCATCGATTGCGGCAATTGTGTCGATGCCTGCGCCTTGATGCAGGACATACACTTTCTGAAATTCGCCGGCAAAGGGCATAGGCAAGAGATAGTTCCCCGGACCAAAGAGGGCTTCAAATGCATACTTTGCGGTCAATGCACCATCCATTGTCCGGTTTCGGCCGCTCAAGAGCAGTACGAGGTCGGGCATGTGGAAGAGATCCTAAGAAAAAAAAGGGAGAGCGGTAAGATATTGGTCGCTCAATTCGCTCCGTCCGTCCGCGTCGCCATCGGCGAAGATTTCGGTCTGCCCTATGGCAAGGATACTACCGGCAAGATCACCGCTTCTTTGCGCAAGATGGGTTTCGATTATGTCTTCGACGTCAATTTCGGCGCCGACTTCACGACCATCGTCGAGGCCAAGGAACTTTTGGAGCGCTTAGGCCAGAAGAAGCCTAAATTGCCGATGTTCACCTCTTGTTGTCCGGGGTGGGTGAATTATATCGAACTCTACCGTCCCGATTTGATTCCTAATTTGACCACTTCCCGCTCGCCGCACATGCATTTGGCCGGCATAGTCAAGACGATGTGGGCCAAGAAGATGAGCATTAAACCGGAGAACATCGAGCTGGTGTCGATTATGCCGTGCACGGCCAAGAAATACGAGGCCAGGCGGCCGGAAATGAAGATCGGCAAGCTGTTCGCCATCGATCATGTCCTGACGACCCGTGAGCTTTCCTTCATGTTCAAGAAGAATAATGTCGATTTCGCCAATATCAAGCCGGAGAAGAATGACGATCCGCTTGGGCAGTTCACCGGCGCCGCCGCTTTGTTCGGCGGCAGCGGCGGTGTCATGGAGTCGGCCCTGCGCACTGCGGCGTATTTCGCCTGCGGCAGTAAAAAAACGAAGGCTTGTGTCGGCAAGATCGATTATGGCGAGGCTCGCGGCCTGGCTGGCATCAAAGAGGCGACGGTCAAAGTGGCCGGCGCCAAGCTGCGCATCGCCGTAGTAAATGGAATCGGCAATATCAAGCCCGTCTTGGCGAATTTGGACAAATACGACTATGTCGAGGTCATGGCCTGCCCCGGCGGCTGCATCGGCGGCGGCGGACAGCCTTTCCCGATCGATGACGAGATCAGGCAAAAGAGGATAGAGGCTTTGTATAAGATAGATTTCAAGAATAAATTGCGCAAATCATACG
>CAZPAK010000008.1:0-11373 GCA_964584605.1 uncultured Gammaproteobacteria bacterium | reverse complement strand
TGCCGGAATCGGTGATCAGGAAGCGGGAGAACATCTGGCGGGCGATGATCTCGACATGCTTGTCGTTCAAGGGCTGACCCTGGGATGAATAGACATGTTGAATCTCTTTGATGATGTACTTCTGGACGGTCAAGCGGCCATTCAAGCGAAACAATTGATTGAGGTCCAAAGAACCGTCGGTGAGCTGCTGTCCGCGCTTGACCTCGTCTCCGTCTTTGACCAGCAAAGCGGTCCCCTTGGGAATGACCATCTCCTCGACCTTCTCCGTAGTGCGGACGACTTTGATGGTCTTGGAGGACACATCGACCTTGCCGGCATCCTTGGCGACAACCGTCTTTTTGCCTATGGAATAAAGCGGCTGGCCGGCGATGACCTCATCGCCAGTCTTGACCAGCATCTTTATCTCTTTCGCGTCATCGCCTTCTCCGGCCGGAGCGATGCGGTATTTTTCGAAAACCTCGCCTTGATAATATATCTTCAATATCCTGACGCGCTGATTGGAGACGACCACTTCTTTGCCGTCTTCGTTGCGAATGGTCTTCTGCTCCACTTCGATCTTCACCTTGCCATCGACATCGGAGATGATGGCCTTCTTCTTCGGGGTGCGATTTTCGAAGATCTCTTCGACTCTCGGTAAACCCTGAGTGATGTCTCCGCCTCCGGCGACGCCTCCCGTATGGAAGGTTCTCATGGTGAGCTGGGTGCCCGGTTCGCCGATGGACTGGGCGGCGATGATGCCGACCGGAGTGCCGACTTGGACCTCCTTGTTCTTACCAAGGTCGTATCCATAGCACTTGGCGCAGATGCCGCGGGACAGTTTGCAGGACATGACGGAGCGGATGGCCGCCTCCTCGATGTCCTTATCCTTCAAGGATTCGATCTTGTCCTCGTCCATCAGTTCACCTCTCTTGTAGAGAAGCTTGCCGCCGGCGTCCAAAAGGTCCTTGGCCAAATAACGGCCGACGATCCTCTTGAACAGCGGTTCGCCGATCTCCTCGCTCTCTTTCTTGGTGATGACGACTCCTTCCTCTTCGCCGCAATCGTCCTCGGAGATGATGACATCTTGAGAGACATCGACCAAACGGCGAGTCAGATAACCGGCGTTGGCGGTCCTCAAAGCGGTATCGGAAAGGCCTTTGCGGGTACCATGGGTGGCGATGAAATATTCCAAGACATCGAAGCCCTTCTTGAAGTTCCTCTTGACGGGCAACTCGATGATGCCTCCCGAAGGCGAGGTGACCAAGCCTTTCATGCCCAAGATCTGAGTCAGCTGGGCCCAGGATCCGCGAGCGCCGGAATCGATCATGGAATAGACCGAAGATTTGGCCGGCAGGCTCTTCTTGCAGATGTTGGTTATATCTTCCTTGATATCGCTCCAAAGCTCGATGACTTGGCCGGCGCGCTCGGAATCGGTCAAAAGGCCATCGTCATACTGAGACTGTATCTCGGAGACTTTGCTATCGCCTTTTTCGATCAGCTCGTCGACTTCCGGGAAATCAGGCAGATCGCTCATACCAAAGGACATACCGGACTTGGTGATCAACTGGAACGAGCGGTTCTTGAGATTATCGACGAATTTGACCGATTCTTCCTCGCCATAATGGCGCAAACAATCTTTGACGACTTGTTTCAGGTCGCCCTTCTTAACCACTCTGTTTATATAACGCAATTTTTCAGGCAAAACTTCGTTGAACATCAGTCTGCCGACGGTGGTCTTGATTATGCGGCCGTCATTGAGCCTGACCCTGATGGGATCCTGAAGCTTGATATGGCCATAATCATAGGCCATCTTAGCTTCCATATCGTCGGTGAAGGACTTCATGTCCTTGTCCTCGACCTTCTCCGGGTCGACCAAACAGAAAGTGGAATAATAAGCGCCCCAGACGATATCCTGGTTCGGGGTGACGATCGGTTCGCCGGTGGCTGGTTTGAGAAGGTTGTGGGAAGAAAGCATCAAATGCTCAGCCTCCCATTTGGCCTCCTCGGTCAACGGGACATGCACGGCCATTTGGTCGCCGTCGAAATCCGCGTTGAAGGCGCTACAGACCAAAGGATGTATCTGAATGGCCCTGCCTTCGATCAAAATCGGCCTGAAGGCCTGGATGCCCAAGCGATGCAAGGTCGGAGCGCGGTTCAAGAGCACGAAGGCCTTGTTGACGATCTCTTCCAGTATGTCCCAGACATCGTCGGTACCGGCTTCTATATAACGGGAGGCGCTGCGGACATTGTGGACGATCTCGCGCTGGATCAATTTGGAGATTATGAAAGGCTTGAAGAGCTCCAAGGCCATCCTCTTGGGAAGACCGCACTGGTCCAAATTCAGTTTCGGGTTGACGACGATGACGCTGCGGCCGGAATAGTCGGTTCTCTTGCCGAGCAAGTTCTGCCTGAAACGGCCCTGCTTTCCCTTCAAGGAATCGGCTAAGGACTTAAGCTGCCTCTTCTGGCCGGTGGAAGCGATGGTGGTCTTGGAAGCGCGAGCGCTGTTGTCGATCAAAGCGTCGACGGCCTCCTGCAACATTCTCTTCTCGTTGCGGCAAATGACCTCCGGAGCGTTCAAATCTATCAACTGCTTCAAACGATTGTTGCGATTGATTACCCGACGATAGAGGTCGTTGAGGTCCGAAGTGGCGAAACGGCCGCCTTCGAGTGAGACCATGGGCCTTAGGTCCGGCGGAATGACCGGAACGATGGAGAGGACCATCCACTCGGGGCGAATGTTGTTGGCCAAAAGGGATTTCAAAAGCTTCAAGCGCTTGATGATCTTCTCCTGCTTGGAATCGACGGCGTGCTCCAGCTCTTTTTCCAAATTATCGATGGTGGATTTCAAGTCTATCTTCTGCAAAAGCTGTTTGACGGCCTCGGCGCCGATGCCGGCCTCGAAGATATGTCCGTATTTCAAAGACAGTTTCTGATAGGTCTCCTCGGAAATGACGAGCATGGGCTTGAGGTCCTTGAGCTCCTTGCTGGATTCGGCGAAATAACGGCTCAAAGTCTCGAGCTTTTCATCGCGAACTTTGGTGAGCGCGTCGATTTCCTTGGCCAAAACGCCTTCAGCCTGACCGGCATCCATCCCCTCACCCATCAGCTTACCCTTCCTGTTCTTGATCTGTTTAACCTGATTGTTGTAGTCGTCGGCGATGTTCTTCTTCTTCTCTTTGAACTCCTGCTTTATCTGCTCCATGGTAGTCTCCTTCAGATCTTCGTTGACATCGGTGATGATGAAGCTGGCGAAATAAACGACCTTCTCCAGGGCCTGCATGCTCAAATTCAAAGTCAATCCGATCTTGGAAGCTATTCCTCGTAAAAACCAGATATGAGTCGCCGGGCTCTCCAGCTCTATGTGGCCGAAGCGTTCGCGGCGGACGGCGCTGCGAGTGACCTCGACGCCGCACTTGTCGCAAACAATGCCTTTGTAGCGGATCTTCTTGTATTTTCCGCAATAGCACTCCCAGTCCTTGGAAGGACCGAAGATGCGCTCGCAGAACAAGCCGTCTTTCTCGGCCTTCTGTGTGCGGTAGTTTATGGTCTCGGGACGAGTGACCTCGCCATGGGACCAGGAAAGCATCTCCTCCGGAGAGGCCAATTTCAACTTGATGGCGTCGAAATCGGATATTTTTACGGGATTTAACATATGATTGAAGATGTATTTATATGATTAGATTTTATTCTTCAACTTTTTCCGATTTCCCTGAATCGACGCTCTTGCCCCAAGTCGGCATTTCCGCGCCTTCCAATCGATTGTCGCCATGTCCTTCGCCCTCAGAGCCGAAATCGGCGCCTTTCTCCTCGCCGCCCAAAAGCTGAACATCGAGGCAGAGGCCCTTCAGCTCGCGGACCAAAACATTGAAGGACTCGGGGACATTGACCTTGTGGATCTTCTCGCCTTTGATGATGGATTCGTAGGCGGCGCTGCGGCCGGGAACATCATCGGATTTTATGGTCAAGACTTCTTGCAACATATGAGCGGCGCCATAACCTTCCAGAGCCCAAACTTCCATTTCTCCGAAGCGCTGGCCGCCGAACTGGGCTTTGCCGCCCAAAGGCTGCTGAGTGATCAAGGAATAAGGACCGATGGATCGCTGGTGCATCTTGTCCTCGACCATATGGTTCAATTTCAAAAGATATTTCATGCCGACCACAATCCTGTTCTCGAACGGCAGACCGGTTCTTCCGTCGAAAAGGACGACCTTGCCGTCTTCGGGCAGACCGGCCTTCTTGAGCTCTTCGCGGATCTGATCCTCGCCCATGCCGTTCAAAGCCGGAGTGGCCACCTTATAGCCCAACTTCTTGGCGGCGAAGCCAAGGTGAGTCTCCATGACCTGGCCCAAGTTCATACGGGAGATGATGCCGAGCGGGGACAGAATGATATCGACCGGAGTGCCATCCTCAAGATAAGGCATGTCTTCGACCGGAACGACGCGCGAGACGACACCTTTGTTTCCATAGCGGCCGGCCATCTTGTCTCCGACCTGAACTTTGCGCAGGTTGGCGACACTAACCTGGACCGAGCGGATGACGCCGGTCTGCAGCTTGTCGCCCGCATCGCGGGAGAAATATTTGATATCGACTACTTTGCCGTGTTCTCCATGCTCCAAATAAAGGGAAGTGTCCCTCACATCCTTGGCCTTCTCGCCGAAGATGACGCGCAACAACTTTTCCTCGGCCGAAAGCTCGGTCTCGCCCTTCGGGGTGATCTTTCCGACCAGAATGTCGCCGGAAGACACTTCGGCGCCGATGCGGATCACGCCCTCATCATCCAAATTCTTCAGCTTCTCCTCGGAGATGTTCGGAATGTCGTTGGTGATCAATTCCGGCCCGAGCTTGGTGTCGCGGACATCGACGGTGTAGTTCTCTATATATATGGAAGTATAGACATCTTTGGAGACGACCCGTTCGGAGATAATCACGGCGTCCTCATAATTGAAGCCGTCCCAGACCATGAAGGCCACGAGGCAGTTCTTGCCCAAGGCCAGCTCGCCTTTGTCGATGACCGGACCGTCGGATATCACCTGGCCCTTCTTGACTTTATCGCCGACATCGACGATCGGGCGCTGATTGATGCAGGTAGAGGCGTTCGACCTTAAGAATTTAGTCAAAGAATAGGTGCTGTCCTCACCCTTCTTGTTGCGAAGGATGATGCGAGAGGCGTCAGAGGCCACGATCTCGCCGTCTTCTTCGGCGATCAAGCAATGGCCGCTGTCGCGAGCGGCTCTCCCCTCCACTCCGGTGCCGACTATCGGCGACTCGGCGCTTATCAAAGGCACGGCTTGGCGTTGCATGTTGGTGCCCATCAAAGCGCGCTGTCCGTCGTTGTGCTCGATGAAAGGGATCAAGGAAGTGGCGACCGAAATGATCTGGTTGGCGGCCACGCCGAAAAGATCCACGCGATGGACGGCATCGGTGGTCGGCTCTCCGTATTTCCTAACTTCGCAATTCTCTCCCAAAAAGTGGCCATTCTCGTCAATCGGCGTGGTGGCGGCGGTGGAAATGAATTTCTCCTCCTCGAAAGCGTCAAGATAGACGACCTCGTCGGTCACGACCGGCACGACCGGAATTAAAACCTTGGCGGAGACCTTGGCCTTGAAATCCTTGACCTTGGAGGCATCGATTCTCTCTCCGGCCTTGGCGACGACCTTGCCCCTCTTGTCGGAAGAAATGTCGGACATCAAAACATGCTTCTTGCCGAATGGCAGTTCCACATCGGAATCTTTGACCTCAAAGACATCTTCGCGCAAAATCTGCCCTTCGAGTTTGGCGTCGCCAACCTCGACATCATGTAGGACCTTGCGATAAGGAGTCTCCAAGAAACCATAGGTGTTCAAACGGGCGAAAGACGACAGATGTCCGACCAGACCGATATTCGGTCCTTCCGGAGTGGCGATAGGGCAGATGCGGCCGTAGTGGGTGGTGTGCACATCGCGGACATCGAATCCGGCGCGCTCGCGAGTCAGACCTCCAGGACCCATGGCCGACAGACGGCGCTTGTGCTCCAATTCGGCCAAAGGATTGGTCTGGTCCATGAATTGGGAGAGCTGAGAGGACATGAAGAATTCCTTGACCACGGAAATGACCGGACGGGCGTTGATGAGCTTGTTCGGGGTTAGGGTGTGGATGTCGGCGGTGGACATTCTGTCCTTGACGATGCGCTCCATACGGGCCAGACCGACACGGAAACGATTCTGGATGAGTTCGCCGATGGCACGAACGCGGCGATTCGACAAATGGTCGATATCGTCCTCCGGCTCCTGGGTGATATTCAAACGAATGACTTCCGAAATGATGTTGATCAAATCCTCACGGCGCAAAACCCTGGTCTCTTTATTGATCTCGAGCCCCTCGGAAAAACGACGATTCAGCTTATAGCGTCCGACGCGGCCAAAATCATAGCGGTCAAAGCGGAAGAACATCGAATAAATGAGCTGTTTGGCATTCTCGATATTGGCCAAATCGCCCGGACGGATCTTCTTATAGACCTCCTCGAGGCCCTCTTCCTCGTTCTTGGCGATATCCTTCTCGATGGTGGCATCGATATGAGTTCTTTCATCGGTATTCTTGACGACATCCACAGCCTTAAAAATGTCTCTGAGCTGTTCGTCCGTGCTATATCCGAAAGCTCTTAAAAGGGAAGTGACGGCCACTTTCCTCTTGCGGTCGATGCGGACCCAGATGACTTTGTTGACATCGGTCTCAATCTCCAGCCAAGCGCCGCGATTGGGGATTATCTTGGCGCCATAATACTTCCTCCCCTTAATGAATTCAGCAGTGAAGATGACGCCGGCGGAGCGGATGAGCTGGGAGACGACCACGCGCTCAATGCCATTGACGATGAAGGTGCCGTTCTTGGTCATCAAAGGGAAGTCGCCCAAAAAGACCTCTTGCTTGATGGTCTCATTGGTCCTCTTATTCACCAATCTAGTCTTCACTCTGAGCGGCGACTCATAGGTGATGTTCTTGGCGCGAGAGACCTTCTCATCGAATTTCGGCTCATCCAGATAATAATCCTCGAAATAAAGCTCGAGGTCGCGGCCGATGAAATCAGTGATAGGAGAAATCTCGTCGAAGAGCTCGGCCAGACCCTCCTTGATGAACCAGGCATAGGAATTCTTCTGCATCTCGATCAAATCCGGCATCTCGACGATGTCTTTGGTGTTGACATAAAGGCGCCGGCCGGTAGATGTCAAAGTGAAATCCTTGGAAGAGTTTTTAGACATATGAAAATGAAATTTTTAATGGCTATTTGAAAAAATAAAATATCGGCAGCGACATTTTTACCGTATAGACGACAAAAAAACCTCAAAGCCTATCTTTGGTTTGAGTTTTGTAAATTATTCAGTTAAATGTTTAGGATGTTCACCTCAAAAAGACCGCAACCCATTTGAAGAGAAATAGGCTCGAGTACCCTTAAAGTGTCTAATATTCAAAAAGTCCGGAGATGCTTGAGTATGTATCTAATAATATCAGCCAAGAGGCAATCTTGTCAAGAGGTCAGATAAGGGCAAAATCAAAAAGATGTCAAATGAAGTAATATTGGCCAATAAAAAATATTTTACCCACCACTCCCGATTCTTTCAAGCTCCTCCCTTGCCACCCGCCGATCGTCCCATGGGATTTTTTCGCCGTTGGCCATCCAAATGAGCTGCTCGCTCCCCTTCCCCGTGATCAAAACCAAGTCACCTTCTTGGGCCAAAGACAAGGCCTTGGCGATGGCGGCTCGACGATCGGGTATTTTGAAGTAATCTTGATTCAATTTCTTTCCGGCCGTTTCGGCTCCGGCGCCAATCTGGTCAATGATCAGACCCGGGTCGTCGTCATAGGGGTCTTCGTTCGTTATGACCACGAAATCGGCTCGCTTTCCGGCCAAAAGGCCGAGCTTGGGTCGACGGGCCACATCGCGTCCTCCGCCGGCGCTGCCCAAAACATTGATTATCTTATTATGGGGCAATTTTTCCACAGTGTCATAAAACTTGGCCAAAGAGTTGGGCTCGAAAGCATAATCAATTATAACCCTGAACGGCTGGCCCTCGTCGATGTTCTCCATTCTTCCAGCCACGCCTTTTATTGAAAATAGGCCTTTTTTTATCTTAGAAAGGTTTTTTTCCGCCAAACGGGCCACACAAGCCGCGGCCATGGCATTGGCGGCATTAAATTCACCGAAAATGGCCAATTGCATTCTATCGCCGAAAGCGCTGAAAGAAACCCCCTTGTCGCCGGTGGCGATATCGCCGTAAGGCTCGATGGACAAACTCTCTTCCGGCAGATCGCACCTCTTTCGGACATTGGTCGGATCGACAGAATAGCCTATTTTGTCTTCGGCTATGAAGGAGAGGAAATAAGACGCGTGTTCATCGTCGATGTTAGCGACCACTGTTTTGCGGACACGGCTCAAATCAAGCTTGTCGATGCCGCTGATGTTCTTTTTAACGCGCCAATCGGCGTCGACATACTTCGTCTTGCAATTCTTCAAATGCTCAAAGAGTTTGCCTTTGGCCTTTTTATAGTTCTCGAAACCTCCGTGCGATTCGATGTGCTCGGGGTAGAGGCCGGTGAATATCAGCCAATCATAATTGATGAAACGGTGCCTGAACTGCCTGATGCCCTCGGAAGTAGTCTCGACGATGGCGAACTGGCAGCCGTTCTTCACCATTTTAGAGAGCAGGCTTTGAAGAAAAAATCTGCCAACCATGGTCATGCGCTTGTCATTCAACCATTCCTTCTCCCCATCGTCGAAAATCGCGGTCGAAGTCAGGCCGACTTTATAACCGCACTCCTTCAAAGTCCTCAAAAGCAAATAGGCCGTCGTGGTCTTACCGATCGTTCCGGTGATGCCGATGACGACCATCTTCTCGGACGGAAAGCCGTAGAACATGGCCGACGACCAACTCAAAAGATAATGATAGGCCGGTTGAAAGGCCTTAAAGATCTTTTTGGGAATGAACTTCTTGATCAAAGAGAATATCTTATCCATGGTGATATGATTTAAATTTAATTTCACTTCCCCCCAAAAAAACGAACGATCAAAGCCTGATCAGCTTGCGAGCCTTGCGCAGAAGGTCATAGGCCTTGTACTGATTCTTGCCGAAGACGACATCGAAGGTGCCGGGGTACTTTATCTCCTCGCCGCCGAAGCCCCTTTTGAAACGGGTCACGCCCGGCCATTTCTTCTCGCTGATGCCGAAGAAATCGTAATATCTGTAACCGGCCTTCTTGGCTTCTTGGATCAACCTCCATTGCAACAGGAACGGCGCCATGGTCGAACGATTCTTATCGCTTGAAGCGCCGTAGAGATAGGTGACGGTATCGCCATAGAACGACCAAATGCCGGCGGCCAAGACCTCGCCCTCGTAGGTGGCGACATAGAGCTTGGCCTTTTCCGGGCAAGTCTTGATGACCTTTTCATAATAGCCTCTCGAATGCGAAGTGAAACGGTCGCGCTTAGTGGTGACATCGGTCAACTTCCAAAAATCATCGAAACCTCGCAATCCTCTTTTCTCGACCTCGACGCCTTTCTTCTCGGCCAAACGGATGTTGTAACGCGTCTTCTGATGCATGGCCGCCGAAAGTTCGCCCTCGCTCTTGGAAAGGTCCAAGACGATCGTCTCCGACGGCTGAACATCGCGGGTCTTGATGATCGTCCAATCGCCGATCTTGATCTCTTTGAAATCATAGTTCATTATCGGGCGCCACGGTTCGAAGCGGAAGAAGACAGCCTTCTCTTTCTTGGCTATTTTGGCGATCTCATTGAAGAGAGGCATCAACGCATTCACCCCGCTCTCCAGTATCGGGCCGCGCGGACAATAAAAATAAGAAAATCCCATCGGCGCCTTAACTTTATGGAAATTGGCCGCGGCGATGATGTCGCCCTCGTCCTCAAGGACCAAGCGCCAATTCTTATTCCCAAGTTCCGACTGGAAATCACCCCAGTCCCAAGACTGCAGGCAAGAGTCCCTCTCGAACGAGGTGACGAAAGCATTGTATTTGTCGCGGTTTTCCGCCTCAAAGACTTTCATGTGTCTTATTCCATTATACTACTATTTTCTGATATTCTTTAGCGCCTCTTTCAGGCGAGCGCCGGGGTCCTTGATATCTTGACTGACATTGGCCAAGGCCTCGCGCGATTCTTGCATCGAATAGCCCAGGGCCACAAGAGCGTCAATCTCCTCTCCGCGCGCATTTCCACCGGCTCCGAGCAATGGCGACAGGAAACCGACCTTGTCCTTAAGGTCCAAGATGATGCGTTCGGCGGTCTTCTTGCCGATGCCGGACACCTTGGTGAGCATGGCCAGATCGCCGGTGGCGATGGCCGTCTTAAGGTCGTCGACGCTTATCGCCGCCATCACCCCGATGGCCGACTTGGGGCCGATGCCGTTGACGTCCAAAAGCAGATCGAACATCTCCAATTTGTCCGAAGTCAAGAAACCATAGAGCTCGTCGGCATCCTCGCGGACATGGTGATGCGTCCAAAGCTCGACGACAGCGCCCACGCCCAACTCAGCCGCCGCGCCCTCGCCGACGAAAACCTTGTAACCGAGTCCGCCGTTCTCGACGACGACGCTGCTGCCGCTCCTTTTGATCACTTTGCCTTTGATGTATGCGATCATATTTTTATCTTTCTTCTTAATACGCTCAAGGGAGGGATGTCCTCTTGGCTTTCGACGATGACGATGGAGCCGCCACCGCCGCCGTGGGCCTCGCCGATCTCTTTTTCATTTTTGGCATCGAACATTCTATCTATTCTCATTTTGAATATAGGCAAACCAGGACGGACCACCTCGACCTCGTCGCCGACCTTGATGGTGTTATGAACCTTCACTCTTATGCCGATGGCCAGATTGTGGACGCTGAACGGTTCGCCGCGCAGCAAGGGCGATTCCAGGGCGACCCCGCAAAACTCCCATTCCGACCTATTATGGCTATTAACAGTGTTCTGCTCGGCTTTGCCACCCAGCAAAAAACCGGTCGTATAGCCCCGGTGAACGAGTTTAGTGTCCAATTCCTCGAACAATCTATTTATCTCTTTCTTTCTTAATTTTTCTTTCTTGATTTTTAATTTCTCAATCGCTTGGCGATAGACATTGACGACCACGGCTTGATAATAGACGCTCTTGGCGCGGCCCTCTATCTTGAAGGCGCTTATGCCGGCCTTGGCCAATTCGTCCAAATGCTTTATCAGGCAAAGGTCCTTGGAGTTCAAAAGATAAGTGCCGTGCTCCTCTTCCACGATCTCCATCTCTCGGCCATCGACTTTCGCTTCGCGCAAAAAATATTCCCAGCGGCAGGGCTGGGCACAGTCGCCCAAATTGCCCGAGCGGCCGGTGAATTGCTTGGACAGGAAGCAGCGCCCGGAATAGGCCATGCACATGGCGCCATGGA
>CAZPAK010000007.1:4689-11518 GCA_964584605.1 uncultured Gammaproteobacteria bacterium | reverse complement strand
GTCTTATCTCCATCGCCGGTCTCAGGATTCCGTCAGCCACGCTGGACACCAATGTCGCCAACAAGGAGGCGCAACCTAAAAAGATGACTACGACGGCGCAAGCTTTGATCATTTCCAGCATCCGCTTAAGCTGTGGGGAGGGGAAAATCGGAACAAATCCTTTTCACCTCTGCCTTTAATTCTGAAAGTTTGCCCTCGTCGGCGCGAGCGACGATCGCCCGGTCGATGATATCGGCTATCAAAGAAATCTCTTGCTCTTTCATTCCTCTAGTGGTCAGCGCCGGCGTACCGAAACGCACTCCGGACGGATTGTACGGCGGATTGGGATCGTTGGGTATGGTGGAGCGGGAGACGGAGATGCCGACTTTGTCCAAGGTCCTTTCCGCTTCTTTGCCGGAGAGGCCTTCACTGGTCATGTCAACCACCATCAAATGATTGTCGGTACCACCGGAAACGACGCGATACCCGCGATCGATCAAGGCCTTAGCCAAAGCCTTGGCATTGGCTATCGTCTGCTTGGCATATTCTTTGAAATCAGACTTCAAAGCCTCGCCGAAGGCCACCGCCTTGGCGGCGGTGATGTGGTCATGGGGACCGCCCTGCATGCCGGGAAAGACCGCCTTGTCTATTTGAGCGGCGTATTTCTCTTTGCACATGATCATGGCCCCTCGAGGACCGCGCAAAGTCTTGTGGGTAGTGGTCGTAACCACATCGAATATCGGAGTAGGGTTATCAAGCTCTCCGGCAGCGATCAGCCCAGCGGTGTGTGCGATGTCGGCGAAGGTATAGGCCTCGACCTCATCGGCGATGGCCTTGAAGGCCTGCCAATCTATCTCGCGCGAATAGGCGCTGGCGCCGACGACGATCATCCTCGGTCTCTCTTTCAAGGCCAAACGGCGAACCTCTTCCATGTCGATGCGTCCAGTGTCAGGATCGACGCCGTACTGAATGAAATTATAGAGCAGTCCGGAAAAATTCACGGCATGCCCATGAGAGAGGTGCCCGCCATGGTCCAAGCGCATTCCCAAGACCTTGTCTCCGGGCTTCAAAAAGGCGAAATAGACGGCCGCATTGGCCGGCGATCCAGAAAGCGGCTGAACATTAACATGTTCGGCTCCGAATAATTTTTTCGCCCGTTCAATGGCGATAATTTCGACATCGTCTATTATCTTATTGCCGCCATAATATCTCTTGCCCGGATACCCTTCGCTGTATTTATTGGTCAGAATCGAGCCCATCGCCTCCAGAACGGCCGGCGAAACATAGTTCTCTGAAGCTATCATCTCCAGCTCGTCGTGCTGACGGGCCGCCTCCTTATTTATCATCGAAAAGACCTGTTGGTCGCTCTTCCTTAGATTATCGTATTTGAACATTTTATGATTTTATTTTTTTAATCAGCTTCGACAAAGGCCAATCAATCTAATGCTAACAAGGCCACAAAGCGGGCGTGGCACTGAAAAATTGGCTCATATAAGCGGTAGCTAGATCATAAAAAATAAAGAGAAGGTGGATAAATTACTTTAATTTTACCTTATTTGCCAGCCCCTTGTCAAAAATATAAGAAAGACGACATGCATCAATCCATATGGATGGCCGTGTTGGGCAAATGGTCTTTGCGTCCGAAGACGGCGATGCCGTGTTGTCGGTACTTGCGCCCGCGAACCAAGTCATGCCAACGCTCCTCAAGTTCTTGCCAAGTCAAAAAAGAAAGCGGCTCGCACCACGGGTCCTCGAAGAACACTTTTCTCTTATTGGCCCCGACGACTACGACATAGTGCCCGGTATCCCAAGTGTTCTTCCAGTCCGACACTTCCTTTCCCGGCCAAGCCTGAAGCAAGACTATCACCGGAACCTTCCTCTTTATCAACCTCTTCAATTCCGCGATGGACATTTTCTTTGACAGAAAATCAAAACGGAAATGCTTCAAGCAGGACTCCATACCTTTGACCGTGGTGCCATTATTGCCAGTCCCAGCGACGCGAATGATCTTCTCATAGTCCTCGTCCAGGCCGTAATACAAAAATACGGCCTCCAACGATTTGGCTCCGCAATCATAGTCGAACAATTGCTTCACTTGTGGAAATTTGGGTATGCGCATATATGTCTCATTTTACCATTCTCCAAAGCTTTTTTCACTCTTGACCGGATCGCCTTTTCGTTTCCACTTGAAGTTAAAACAAAAAGGCGCCGGAATGACCCGACGCCTTTTCATCGCTCGATCAGAGATATATCATCATGCCCAAAAATCCGTGCAGCAAGGCGAGGACGATCGCGACTCTGGCCACGACCACGTGCAAACGAAAATTGAAGCGGGTCGGCCACTTCTTCTGCAAAGAAGGAATGGCGGCGGCGAAGAGCATGAGGGCTAAAGTGAAAATCCCTCCATACATGATGAGCGGCTTCCCCAATATCGGGAAAAGGCTATTTGTGTGAACATATCAACGCTTTAAATCTCCTATGTAATATTTTTCCAACATCGTCCTGGCTCTATCGGAATGCGGCGTACCCGAACCCATCGGCCTGGTCTCGAAGAGTTGTGTCGCATCCTTGCCGCACCCTTCCGCGATCGCCTTGCCGCCCGGATGCGAAGAAACATAGCTGGTCAAATTATAGACATTGTTGTTTATGACCATCCAACAATTTTCAGCCGTCGAATGTTCGGCCACCGTCTCCATAGCTATGCCGCTCGATTCGACGGTCGGAGTTGGCGCGATCTTCTGGCCGCATCCGCCCAAAAGCAGCGCCAAAGAGATCAAAAATGCATATTTCTTCATAATATTAATAAAATTTATTTATTACCTTGATTATAACAAAAAAGACGGGCAAATAAAAACCGCCACCCTCACGAGGTCGTAGGGTGGCGGAAAACATGGATAAGAGGCTTAATTGACGATGATGAAATCATCGCCGCCTTTCTTCTCTTTTTTCAATTCCAGGTTCTTAAGTTCTTTGAGGTCATCCAAAGAATTGGCCTTCAAATACTTATTGGAATAAGTATAGAGATTATCGCCGATATAGAGAGAACGCAAGACATTGTTGTCGTAATAGCAATAGCCCCACCAGCAATCCTGTATCCCAACCTTACCACCATCGGAGTGGTCGATCTTGCCCTTAAGCTCGAATCCGGTCTTATCGACATGGAAGACCAAAGCTCCGGAGAAGACCATTTGGCCCCAACCTCGACCATCTTTGTCTTCGGCTATGGTCGCCGGTATGGAGAGCAACTCCTTCTCTTTGGAGAAGAGGAAAGCTTTGTGGTCGCTCAAAGCGATGGAGTCGCTGCCGGCATCTCCGGCCACATAGGTATCCACCTCTTTGGGGTTGGCGACATCGGAAACATCGAACAAAGAAAGCTTGATGCCCTTGGTCTTGACCCCGCCCCACTCGCTGGCAGCGGTGTCCTTGCCCAAGCCGATCAGCATATCGTCTCCGTACGGATGCAGGTAGTTGGAATACCCGGGTATCTTCAGTTCTCCCAAAACTTTGGGGTTGTTGGGATCGGAAAGGTCTATTGTGAACAGCGGATCGGTTTGGACGAAAGTCACCAAATACATCCTCTTACCCATGAAGCGGGCCGAATAGATCCTCTCGCCTTTGGCCAATCCTTCCAGCGACCCGACCGTCTTCATGTCTTTGTCCAAGACATAGACATTGCTATAAGAATCCTTTTCATCTTCCTCGGCATACTGCGACCAAGTGCGATTCTTGGTGGTCGCAATCCGGAAATAGCCGCCGGACTCATCCATTGAAAACTGATTGAGGACCGAACCGGTCACTTCGCCGAAGGCTTTATAGGACAAGCTGCCTTTGTTTATGGCTATCTTATGGATGACGGTCTTTTCCATCTCCTTGGCCAAGCTCTGATAGCGCTCCTTCATCTTGGCCTCCAGGTCGCTTTGAAGTTTTTCTTGCTCCTCCTCCGACAATGACGCCATATAGCGCTCGACTATCGCGCCCACCTTAGCCATCTTCTCGTTCTCGGACAAGATGTAGTTCTTGGCGGCCTCTATCTCTTTGATCTTGTCCTGTTGCGACTGGGCCAGCTTGGGCATGACCAAGTCCTTTAGCACCGTCATGGTCAGCTGATACTCGCTCACATATTTGGTATAGGCGATATAGACATTGTCTTGAGAGACATACATGTTTTGGCCGCCGGACAGAACATAGATCTCGCCTTTGACATTCTCTTCCGAGTCCTTGATGTTTATCGATGAAACTTGAGTGAAATTATAGGAGTCGTAAGGGATGTCGAAATAATACACGGCCGGAGCGAAGCACTTGGCCGTGCCTTCACACCCGAAAGAGACCGCCTCGCCGTCCTCGAATAAACGCGGAATTATCGGATCGGTAGGCATGTAGTAATAATTGTAATTATTGGTGACAAAATAAACATAGTCGCCGATCAACCTGGAATCGAAATAGTTGCCCTCGAAGTCCAAGCTTCTGACCTGTTTGGGGTTCTTCTTGTCCTTGATGTCGAAAACCTTTAAGAAGGTGAAGGGCGACTGACGGCGGAAGTTCCTGTAAAGGTCGGATTTGTATATGACTTGGTTGTTGCCGAAGATGACCAGGCGGTCGCCGCTGATATAGATGTCTTGGGGGCGCGACTCGAAAGAAATCTTGGAAACGACTTCCATCTTATCCGCCGGATAGGCTTTGACTATGAAAAGGTCGTTATTGGACACGACATAGACATACTCTCCGTCGGTCTTGACGATGTCCGACTCGTCGACGCCCTCGACCTGGACATTGGTCTTGGAAAAATCATCACTAGCCCCACCGATTTCGTTTGATTCCTCGGCAATCATGCCCAACCCCATACTATCGACGGCAGCTGTCGGAGCGACCGACTTCACCAACATCTCCCTTCTTAAGCCCCCTCCGAAACCGATATCGCCATAATAAGCATATTCGGACGCGGCCGGACCTTCATCCAAAAAAGCGGCCAACTCCTCATAGTCCTTGAACTTCTTTATCTTACTTTGGTCGTCCAAGCTCTTTTGTATCTCCGGCGGAACCTCGACCGAAGGCTGGTCGGCAGACTGCTGGTTGGATGGCGCGGCTTCTTTTGGCTCGTCTGTCTTTTTGTTCAAAGGCAGCGAGCAGCCGCTTAAGGCGAGCGATGACAGGAGCATGGCTGTCACCAAATTGATCCTTAGAGTTCTTTTCATATTTTTAGGTTATATATATGTATACGAATCCCGATGGCAGAAGATAACTTCAGTCTTATATTATACCACAAATCAAAAGACCCCGATCTACGAGGTCTTTTGTTTCATTTTTTGAATATTTTCTTCAACTCTTCTTTTATTCCGGTCTTATAGACATCCTTCAGCATTCCAATGGCCCCGTACTTCGACGGCCGTCCGACCAATTCCAGAAAACCTTTGCCCTTGACCGTTCGACCATCTATCGTCGCCCGAACTTTCAATGGACCTTCCCAATAGTTCAGAGCTCCGAATATCATCTCTTGTTCCTTCATCATCGGCTCGACCTCGAAGACCGCTCTTTTGGCCGGAACCTCTATGCGCCAAGACAATTCATATGACGCCCCCGTATGTTTACTCTTCCAAGGCTTTCCCATCGGAGATATGTTTATCTCATCATTGCCATAATGCTCCGTCTTTCCATTGGGCAGGCTTATATCCACCAAGCGATCCCTTTTGTCGTTTCCGTACTCTATGACCACGGCCTCTAAGCCATTATCCATCTGAATGGAGAGCCAGGTCCAGCGATCCTTGTTGTAGGGCGTATTGGCCCACTGATGGTCCATCCAAGCCTTGCCGGAGACATCGATGGTCTTGTTTCCGATATATATTTGGCCGCTGGCCGAAAGACTGGTCAAAGAATAATAGTAGGTCTTGCGCCCATGCAAATTCAAAAAACCTTCGCCACCTTCCAATAATGGAGGCTTCGAAGATTTCAATCTCAGGTCGAAGGTCTCGGTCTTGATGCGAAAATCAAAAGGATCAGACTCCTTGATCAAGTTGACGACAAAGCCCCCTAGGGCATCAAAAGGGTCGGCGCTGACATACTCGGCGAACATCAAGGGGCGTTTGAAGCTTTGGCGCGACATGATCGAAACATAGTCCACCTTCGGGTAGAAGCGCTTGTTTTTGATGTCAGAAAGTATGGAGTGCGAGAAATACACCGTCTTCAAGGGGATTTTGAAAAGAGGTATCTTCACTTTCTTGGCGTCGGCCTTAAAAAGGCAGTCCATGAAGGAATAATCCCGACCGTCATCGCCGCGAAGATGGCCATTGAAATACCACCATTCGATTATGCGATTGTGCGCGCCCCCGTCGCGGGGGAAGCTAATCTTCTTCATACACTGACATTATAGCACCAAAACAAAACCGCGCCCGAATCTCTATGGGCGCGGATGTCTTTATTTGAAGATGGCGTATGAGGCGATGATGAAAACTGCCAACTGAGTGACCAATCCCCAGGTCCAAGTCTTTGTTTGACGATACCATTTTATCCCCGGTCGAGGAACCAGCTTGTCGAGCTTCTTCAAGTCCTTCTTCCAAATTATGAAAGTGAAGAGGTCGGGCAAAAAACCGAACAAAGCCCCGATGGCCATATTGCCGGCATACTCCGAATTCATCTCTATGAAAACAATGGCCGTGGATATCCCCAAGATCGGCTCAAGCCCTTTTATCAACAATTCTTTTTTTCTAACACCCCTTAAGCCCGCCTCCTTATAGCCTTTCACATGAGACATGCTTCGATGAGGGATCATGTCTAAAACATAGTGAGAAAAAAAAGATAGTATGATGACGGCCGGCAAACTTTCTATGTGACGACCGATGGCGGCGCCGACCAATAA
>CAZPAK010000007.1:0-4679 GCA_964584605.1 uncultured Gammaproteobacteria bacterium | reverse complement strand
TTAAAAGCATCTTCTTTAATATCACCTCAAGATGATAGTATATAAAAAATTACGGCTCAAGACAAGACTTTGACCATATAACCGCCTTTCAATCTGTACCCTCGCTTACGATAATACCCGCGAGCGCCAACACCGGAGATCACCGCCATAGAAGAGAATCCTCGTCCCTGAGCGATGCTTTCGGCTCTGGACAAAAGAGATCCGCCTAGGCCGGTGTGCTGAATCTTTTTTTGTCCGCCCATAGGAACCAATTCACCGTAAATATGAAGTTCCCTGATCAGAGCTGATTTATTTAAAAATCCATAGCCCCGATCTTTGATTTTTTCCGCTTCATCGCCAGGAATGAACATTCGACAAAAACCATACATCGTTCGAGTCTCTTTATCGACAAACTGCAAAAAACACTCCAGCCCTCCCCAAACCTCATAGAACAATGTTTCCAGTCTGGTTTTAGAAGATGGCCTCCTTCCCCGGCACTCCCGGCACCTGATGCAATGACACTCGACACCTTTCTGCTCCATGACTTGGCGCAGGTTGGTTATTTTGTTGCCGGCCTCAATCGACTCTCCAGGTATATCCCTGATCAAACGGATGATGCGGACATATTCGGGTATTGCTCGCTTGCAATCCACTATCAATCCCTCCAGCTCTTCATTGGAGTAGGGCTTATACTTTCCGGCCTTCCACCAACGATACAGCTCGCTGCCTTTGACCACGACGGCCGGATAGAACTTTATTTGGTCGGGCTGGAAGCGCGGATCGGAAAAGATTGTCTTGAACATCTCCAAATCCTTTTTCGGATTCGAGCCGGGCAATCCGGGCATCAAATGATAGGTTATCTTGAAGCCGAAAGAACGCAAAAGAGCCGTCGCTTCGGCTATTTCTTTGACTCCATGCCCGCGCTTGTTCTTTTTCAAAATGACATCGTCCGGGGCTTGAACGCCAAGCTCGACCCTGGTCGCTCCGAGTTCGCGCATTTCAATCAATTCTTTTTCGTTTATATAATCCGGTCTCGTCTCCAGCGTCACACCGATTATTTTATATTTCGCCCCCTCATTCCTTTTTTGCTCTTTTAAAAGTTGTTCTTTGATTTCTGTTATCCTTCTTTTTATTTTTAACTTTTTATTTTTAACTTTTAACTGAAAATTGTTCGCCGCCCGGAAGCATTCCTTGATGAACCAAAACTTATAGGCAGTGGGCAGAACGCTCCAAGACCCGCCAATGACAATCAGCTCGATCTTCTCCGGCCTGTGCCCATTAGCCTCCAAGGCCTGAAGTCGGGAATAGGTCTGGCGATAGGGGTCGTATTCGTTCCTGATGGCGCGCATGACCGCCGGCTCATTCGAAAGATAGCTCGTTGGGACGCCTTTCTCGTGCGGACAATAGGCGCATTTGCCCGGGCAGGGGTAGGGCCTGGTCAAAACAGCGACCGGAGCTATACCGGACATGGTCCTGATGGCCCTTTTTACCAATAAATGCTCGAAAAAGTCGTCCGCTTTGACGCTTCCAATAGCCAAAAGACGCCGATATTCCTTATAAATATCAGAATTACTCCAAATCACCGACCCGTACTCCTTGGCCAAAGCCCTTTTGACGGTGGTCAGCTCTTTGATGTTTTTTGGCTTACTTTCAATTATTTTCTTAACAACCTCTTCCATAGTGTCATTATAGCATTCAAAGCACCATAACAAAAAATATAAAAAATTCAAGTTATATTGGGGCAAGTATTGCCTTTTTTCAATCTTCGTGTTATTGTTGCCTAAGTGATCGGCCGACTACCGGAACGATCGCTATTAACAATTATCGCCTTATTCTTGGCCGCGGACATCTCGACCGCGCCTCGGAACAAGGAAAGCAAAGACATGTTAGAGAAAAAGTTGAAAGAGAAAATCATTAAAAAATTTCAGACCCACGCCTCCGACACCGGTTCGCCGCAGGTCCAGATCGCCATTCTGACCGAGGAGATCAAGCTCCTCACCAAGCACTTGCAGGAGCATCGCAAAGATCACTCCTCTCGCCGCGGACTTTTAAAGAAAGTCAGTGAAAGAAGGCGCCTCTTGAAATACCTCCAAAAAGAAGACGAAAAGTCTTTCAAAGATTTGGCCGATAAGCTGAAAATAAAAATCGCCAAAAAAATGGAAGATGACAAAGCCAGAGAGGATAAATTGGCTAAAATCGGTTCCGATGAAATCGAAGCTGGTTTGGAAGGGGAAGAGGTTGAAGAGAACAAAGAAATATAAATACCGATATAGACCCTTTCTAAGTAAGAGGGTCTATATTGTTTTAATCGCTTATTTCAAAAATATGGCCAAATACAAGGAGCAACGAGTGGGCATTCTGGTCGATGCCTCGAACATGTATCATTCGGCGCGCAATATCTACAATCGCAAGGTGAACTATCGCGAGATATTGGACAAAGCCGTGGCCGGACGCGAATTAATCCGCGCCATCGCCTATGTCGTCACCAGCGACAGCACGGAAGAGACTCCCTTTTTCGAAGCTCTCAATCAACTTGGATTCGAAGTGAAGATGAAGCCGTTGCAAATATTCGCCGGCGGACACAAAAAAGGGGATTGGGATGTCGGCATCACCATCGACGCCATCAAACTGGCCGAAAAGCTCGATGTCATAATTTTGGTCACGGGCGACGGCGACTATCTGACCTTGGTCGAGTATTTGCAGAATACCAAGGGGTGCCTGGTCGAAGTCTTGGCCTTCCGCCAATCCGCCTCGTCCCATTTGGTCGAAGTCTCAGACGATTTCATCGACCTTTCGTCCAATCCCAAATTCTTGATAAAATAAGAATAGCCCTCGTTTGAAGCGGGGGCCGGACACGCCGCGAGCGTTGCCGGCTTCCGCTTCAAACGGAAAATAATTAACGCTTGCCCGGCAAACAGGCAGGACTGTGAAAGAGTCTGTCGTCGAAGGTTTTTAAGAAAGACTCGCGACGACAGACCCTTAAAAACACAGGTCTGAAGTTTGTCGGCCAAGCTTGAAACAAAATGGAAACGAGATTCAACGAACAGAAAGTGTCCGGCCAATGGCTGGGGCGCGAACTGTCGCTACGCTCAGGAAAGCTGGCGCAGCAGGCCGATGCCGCCGTCGTCGCCCAGTATGGCGACACCGTCATCTTGGCCACCGTCGTCGAAGCGAAGGAGGACAAGAATGTCGACTATTTCCCCTTGACCGTCGATTTCGAAGAGAGGCTCTATGCCGCCGGAATCATCAAAGGCTCCCGCTGGATCAAGCGCGAAGGCCGTCCGTCCGACGATTCGATCCTGACCGGAAGAATGATCGACCGTTCGATCCGCCCGCTCTTCTCCGGCGACTCCCGCAAAGAGACTCAGTTGGTCGTGACCGTTCTCTCCGTCGATGGTGAGAATAA
The DNA here is from genome assembly GCA_964584605.1 of uncultured Gammaproteobacteria bacterium. GTDB lineage: Bacteria > Patescibacteriota > Patescibacteriia > Patescibacteriales > WJLG01 > JBAZHE01. The sequence continues at coordinate 1,294 of CAZPAK010000007.1, read as the reverse complement.
CTATGATGTCGTGGCCCTGGTGGCCGCTTCGGCGGCGATCGCCATTTCCGGCGTACCATGGAAGGGCCCGATCGGAGGCGTTAAAGTCGGCTTGATCGAAAATGAATTGGTCTTCAACCCCACCTATGAGCAGATGGCCAACTCCCAAATGGAGCTGACCGTGGTCGGAACCAAGGAAAGGACCGTAATGATCGAGGCTGGGGCCAAAGAGGTCAAAGAGGACATAGTCTTCGAGGCCATCAAGCGCGGCCAAGAGGAGATGCAGCCGGCCATCGCTTTGATCAAAGAGTTCAAAAAGCTGATGGGCGTCAAGCAAAAACCCCCTAAGGTCAAACTACAGACCGAGGAACAGAAACAGGCCGAACAGAAGTTCAACGACACCGTGGCCATGGCCGAAGAGTGGCTCAAGGAAAATGTCTATGCCACCCTTTTCGACCAAAAATATTACACCACCAAAGGAGAGAGAAAGGCCGCCGTCGTCGCCATCAAGAACGGTTTGGATAAATTCCTTTTCGATAAAGGGATCGGTGAGGGCGACCGCAAACTGATCATCAACAAGACCGTTGAGAAAGCCGTCGACGAGGAGATCACCAAGCAGCTCTTGGACAACGAGCGCCGTGTCGACGGACGCGCCCTCGACCAGATTCGCCCCTTGTTCTCCGATGTAAATTATCTGCCTCGCAACCACGGATCGGGATTGTTTATGAGGGGTGAGACCCAGATGATGTCCATCGTCACCTTGGGCGCCCCGGGACTGGAACAAAATTTGGAAGGATTGGAAGGAAAAAGTACTAAGCGTTTCATGCACCACTACAATTTCCCTTCTTACTCTGTTGGAGAAACCGGACCGAATCGCGGACCGGGTCGCCGAGAAATCGGACATGGAGCTTTGGCTGAAAAAGCTTTGTCGCCGGTCATCCCGGAAAAAATCGATTTCCCTTACACCATCCGCGTCGTCTCCGAGACCCTCGGATCGAACGGATCCTCATCCATGGGAGCCACTTGCTGTTCTTCTTTGGCCCTGATGGACGCTGGCGTACCGATAAAGCGCCCTGTGGCCGGCTTGGCCATCGGTTTGGCCTCCAACGAGGATATGAGCCGCTGGAAGGTTTTGACCGACATCCAAGACCTTGAGGACGGCAAAGGTGGAATGGACTTCAAGATCACCGGCACCACCGAGGGTATCACCGCCATTCAGCTCGACACCAAGACCGACGGTCTGACCATTGAGGTCGTCAGAGAGGCTTTGGACCGCGGACGCAAAGGCCGCTTGCAGATATTGGATGTCATGACC
>CAZPAK010000006.1:6612-11582 GCA_964584605.1 uncultured Gammaproteobacteria bacterium | reverse complement strand
CTGCCCGAAAAGTGCTCCGATTACGTCTGGTTTTTCCAGAAATCCTTCAACATTAAAGTTCGCATGTATCATATATTTGATTGATACAGGACTTATTTTTGCCATTTTATTCGTTAATAATTTGCTTATTTAATTTAAAAAGCTCTTGAAACAAACAAAAACGGCCTTCTTACAAAGCCGCCAAACATAGCAAAATCAATTGTTTTGACAATTGCTCCTGCCTCGGCGGGTCTTATTGGCGTTGCCTGCTGTCTGTGGCCTTTTTCTTTTTATACTGTGAATAATAGCATAATACCGGCATCTGTCAACCCCCTTGTTTCAAATGACTCGATTTTATGCTATAATCGATATTCAGCCATGCCTTGCGATAAAAACACAGGGCCAAAAAACAACCATATGATAATAAAAGTCGATCACAACAAGTGCATCGGTTGCGGCCGCTGCACCGAAATCTGCCCGGACACCTTCCGCCTGAACGCCGAAGGCAAATCCGAAGTAATCGGCCAAAACAAGGAATGCGCCATCTCGGCGGCCGATCAATGCCCGGTCGAAGCGATATATGTCGAAGAGTAGAATAAAAAACCCTCGATTGTGAAAATTGAGGGTTTTTTATTTTTGTCATATGGGCATTTCATCTTCATCGTCCGCATTGCCGGCTTTTAATTGATCCATCAGGCTGTGTCCGATCATGCCGGCCGGCTTCTCAAGCCCCAACATCTCTAAAATCGTCGGAGCCAGATCGACCAGCATGCCCTGGGCCTCTATTTTATCCCCGACCGCATCCTTCCTCTCTATGAAGCCGTCAACGCTGACATGCCAGCAAGGAACGGGGTTCTTTGAGTGCTGAGTGTCCGGCTCTCCCGTGTATATGTTCAACATCTCTTCTATATTGCCGTGATCGGCGGTGATCAGCATTTGACCGCCCTTTTTAATGGTCGCTTCGATGACTCTCTCCAAACAGCCATCGACGAATTCGACCGATTTGACGGCTGCATTGAAATCGCCGGTATGGCCCACCATGTCCGAGTTGGCATAATTGACCAAAATAAAATCATAGCTGTGCTTTTCAATGGCCTCCACCAGCTTATCGGTGATTTCCGCGGCGCTCATCTCGGGAATATCGGCATAAGTGGAAACCTTCTTTGATGGGACCAAAATTCGATCTTCATAGAAATAAGGCTGCTCGACGCCGCCATTGAAAAAATATGTCACATGGGCGTACTTCTCGGTCTCGGCGATCCTCAACTGCCGCTTCCAATTCTTGGAAAGGACCTCGCCCAGACGAACTGTTATATCCTGAGGGGCGAAAGCCACTTCCACCGGCAAACCTTCTTCGTATTGAGTGAAACAGACATATTTGACATTCTTAGGACGAACCACATCCCGCAATTCATAGATATCATCCATGACAAAGGCTTTGGTTATCTGACGAGAACGATCTTTCCTGAAATTGAAGCAGATGATGGCATCATTGTCCTTGACCGTCCCGACAGGGCGATCGTCCTCGGCCACTATGACCACCGGCTCCAAATATTCATCCAAAATATTTTTGGCGTATTGTTCGTCCAAGGCGGAATCGGTGTCCAAAGATTTGACGCCCTCTCCGTCCGTCATGGCCAAAAAAGCCTTCTTGGTCCTATCCCAATTGTTGTTCCTATCCATCGAGTAATACCGTCCGCTGATGGTGGCTATTCTGCCGATGCCTATCTCCTGGATCTTCCTCTTGAGCATAGCCAAATAATTACGAGCGCTCTGGGGATGGGTGTCGCGGCCGTCGCTTATGACATGAATGAAAACCTCCCTGACTTTATTGTTCTTGGCCATTTCCAAGAGGGCGAATAAGTGGTCTATATGGGAATGGACGGCTCCATCCGAGAGCAATCCCAAAACATGCAAATCCGAATTGTTCTGCCTGACCCAATCGAATGAAGACAGTAAAGCCTCGTTTTTAAAGAACGACCCCTCGCCGATGGCAGTGGAAATAGTCGGCAAATATTGGAAGATTATCTGTCCCGAGCCTATAGTCTGATGGCCGACCTCGGAATTGCCTCGTACGCCCCAAGGCAGCCCCACGGCCATGCCGGAGGCTTGAAGATATGTTTTTGGATAGTGGGCGTCTAAGCGGTCGATGGTGGGCAAATTGGCTTTTTTCAAAGGATTGCCCTTTTCTATGTCCCATTCGCCCCAGCCGTCCAAAATAACCATCACGACCGGCTTGCTTATCTTCATAGATATTTTGGCTTAAAGAAGAAGTGTGTTATAATAATACAATAGATATCACTAGAATATTTTAACACATACGCACTATTATGCCAAAAACCCTAATCCCCTTTGATGTGCCCAAAACCAAACAAGACGAATACCTCAAGAACTGGGAAATAGCCACTCGCGGCACCGGCAAATTGATGATGTATGCCTGCGATCAGAAAGTGGAGCATCTCAACGATGATTTTGTGGGAGAGGGCATACCCAAAGAGATAGCCAGCCCCAAACACTATTTTGAAATAGGAAAAAGAGCCAAAATAGGCGTGCTGGCCGCCCAAGCCGGACTGCTCGCCAAATATGGCGACCTCTGCAAGAACATCCCCCTGATAGTCAAGATCAATTCCAAGACTAATTTAATCAAAAGAGAGGATCGCGACCCTTTCTCCAATCGCTGGCTGCCAATGGCCGATGTGGTCGATTTCAAAAGATCTTCCGGACTGAACATCGTCGGAGTCGGCTACACGGTTTACATCGGCAGCGCCTTTGAATCGGAGTCCTTCGGTCAAGCCGCCCGTATCGTCTACAAAGCCCACCAGGAAGGCCTATTGGCGGTGATTTGGATGTATGCCAGGGGAAGATCGGTCAAAAACGAAGAGGACATACACCTATTGGCCGGCGGAGCCGGCGTGGCTGTCTGTTTGGGCGCCGACTTTGTGAAGATCGCCTACCCTTACAAAAGCCCGACAGTGGAAACGGCCAAAAAATTTCGCGAAGTCACGGCCGCTGCCGGCCGAACCGGCGTAATCTGCATCGGCGGAACAAAAATGCCGGAGAAAAAATTCCTCCAGCAGATACATAATCAAATCCACATCTCCGAAACCAGCGGAGTGGCCATAGGCAGAAACATCTATCAGCGACCCATGGAAGAAGCCGTCAGGATGGCCAATGCCATATCGGCCGTCTCTTTATACGGATATTCAGCCGAAGACGCCTATAAAATCTTCACCGGCCAGAAGGAACTGACAATAAAGGACGAGCCTAAAAAAGACTTTTCCATCAAATCTTTCCTATCTCTATCCTTCTAATGTCCGCCTCGCTGATTCCAACGCCGTATTCCACCATCAAATTGAAAGCATCCGTAGGCCTGCCCAAATAGCGGGCCTTTTTGTTTTTTACATCGATATAATAAGCCTTGCCTTTATCCTCTATGTCGATCAATATCCTGCCTTTGAGCCTTTCCGGAAAGACCTCGAAGCCTAGAACTTCATGCTTGGCCCCCAGACCGAATTTCTTCATGATCGAAAAAGCATCCGCCGGCCGCCCGAGAAAATACCTCCGGCAATCGGCCGGATTGACATACCAGGCCTCGCCATTCTTTTCCGTCTCTATGAAAATCCTTCCCGATTGGCGACAAGAAAAATCCTTGTCTACGCCCACCAAATCAATAAGATGGTCCTGACCGGAATATTCATTTTGATCGGAGGCCACCGGGAGCGACACTTGCAAAGAATAGCGGCGATCTCCCGCGACCAACACCAAGGACAACGGCTCCCCCTTTAAACTGAACAAAGCGAAAGGAATGGTCCTTTTCATTTCCGTGACCGGCTCATCAGGGAAGGACATGCCCTTGACCCTATATGAAACATCGCTCTTTCCCTCCTTCACCAAAACTTCCGCCCCGGATTCGAAAATTATCGACCCCCGCCTTATGCCGTCAACGAACAAACTGGAGCCGGCCAAACACTCCTCGCCCTCAAAGCAAAGACCGCCAAAATCACCAAAGTCTATCCTTGAACCAATGTCGGCCCTGATTCGGCTGCCCGGCTTCAAATAAAGACGATGGTTGATGTTGTAGGGACTTTCTTTGATGTCAACCAGATAAACACCATCTGGCGCGATGAAATCGGCCGCCTTGACCGGAACAATGGCCGAAAGAAGCAAAAACGATGAAAACAATAGGATTTTTTTCATATATACAAGATTAGCCCTCCTGCTAGCAATTATACCTTTTAAAACTCAAAAAATAAAGACACCTCCACTGGAAAGGGAGGTGTCTTTATAAGAACATCTATTTCATTTTCTTTCGTATGAAAGCCGGAATACCCCATTCTCCGTCGGAATTATCGTCGGGTAAAATCTCCTCTTGAACCATTTTGACAGGAGAAACTTTGGGCTTTTTCGAAGCCTCGGCAATGGCTTCAGCTTTATTCTTCGGCTGATTCGATCCAAACCAGGAACCCTTGGCAGAGTTGCCCTTATTATCCTCCTTAGCGCTTTGTTCAATGAAGTGGTTGGGGGAATAAACCCTGCTTGACTTGACTTTCGCGTCGCGATTCTCGCCATCGAATCCGGTCGCGACAACGGTTATCCTTATCTCGTCTTTGAGTTTTTCATCAATGACGGCTCCGAAGATTATTTTAGCTTCGCTGTCGGCGGAAGCTGTGATAATCTTCGCCGATTCATTGACCTCGCTCATGCTTAAAGAAGGTCCTCCGGTGATCGTGAAGACTATACCGCGAGCCCCGTCGATGGACATATCGAGCAAGGAAGAATTGATGGCCGCCTTGGCTGCTTCCACCGCCCGATTCTCGCCGGAAGCGGTGCCGATTCCCATCAAAGCCGAACCGGCGTTCGACATGACCGCCTTCACATCGGCGAAATCGACATTGATTATTCCTGGAATGGTTATTATCTCAGCGATACCCTGAACTCCCTGCCTCAAAACATCGTCGGCCGTGGCAAAAGCCTCCAATAAAGAAGTCTTC
>CAZPAK010000006.1:0-6602 GCA_964584605.1 uncultured Gammaproteobacteria bacterium | reverse complement strand
CAGCTATGGACTTTCTCTGGCCGCCTTCAAAGGAAAAAGGCTTGGTGACGATGGCCACCGTCAAAGCTCCTAGGTCGCGAGCGATTTCAGCCACCACCGGAGATCCTCCGGTTCCGGTGCCGCCGCCCATTCCGGCGGTTATGAAAACCATATCAGAGCCCTTTAGAATATCCCTGATTTCATTCTGAGATTCCTCGGCCGCCTGCCGGCCAAGATCCGGGTTCATACCGGCGCCAAGCCCCCTGGTGACCGAACGGCCGACATGGAGCTTTTCCCCGGCTTTATTGTAATGAAGGGCTTGAACATCAGTGTTGACGGCAACAAAATCGACACCGCGAATCCCCTTCTCCACCATCCTCTGGACGGCACTTCCTCCGCCACCGCCAATGCCTACCACCTTTATTTTGGCAAATGTTTCAGCTGTTGGTTTTATTTCGGCCATAGAATTATGCCCTTTTTATGAAAAATTAAGGAATATTTTATATATTTAAATCCTACCCCATCGACCAAAAAAATTCAAGCCAAGACGGATGAGCGGACTAGGGGGTAAATTTCGAAAAAACACCCTTTATTTTACCTATCAAACCGCCAAAGACATCTGACGCCTGACCGAATATTCCGCCCGACCTCTTGCCCATGACGGAATTCCCCCAAACCACCAATCCGGAGGCAGTGAGGTATTTCAAATCATTGACTTTGTCAAAGACAATATTGGCATTACGGCATGATCCGATCGAGGCTGGCAATCTCAAGACTTCTTTGGCGACATCGCAAAGGCCGGAAAGCTTAGCGCCGCCTCCAGCCAAAATGACACCGGCCGGCAACAAGCCGCTGCGGTCTATCTTTTTAAGCTCGTCATCGACTTTCTCGAATATCTCCTCTACCCTGGCCTGAATTATCTCCGCCAAATACTTTCTAGAAACAGACTCAATCTCTCCTTCCACCCCTTCCTCTTTGGCCAAATCGGTCAAATCAACCGTCTCTTTGGCATTGAAATCCTCCGGATTGGCATTTCCATATTCGATCTTTATCCTTTCAGCCAAATTGATCGGGCAACGCAGTCCGATGGCCACATCGGCCGTGATATGCTCAGACCCTATCGGAATGACGGCGGCATGAATCAGTTTTCCCTCTTCATAGACCGACATCGTAGTGGTGGACGCTCCGATGCCTATGGCCGCTACGCCCAAATCCTTTTGTTTAGGAGTCAAAATAGCTTCACCCAAAGCCAAAGGAGACAGAACAAGGTCATTGATGTTCAAGCCCGTCCGATAGACGGCTTTGGTCAGATTCTTTATTTGGCTGGACATGCCCTGAACGATCAAGGCTTCGACCTCCAAGCGAATACCGCTCATCCCCAGAGGATCCCGAACATCCTCCTGATTATCGACTTTGTATTTTATCGGAATGACATGAAGTATCTCATAGTTGGGCGGAACATTCAAAGCCCTGGCCGCCTCAATGGCCCGATCGACCTCTTCAGCCGTTATCTCGCCATTTGACTTGCCAACGGCCACGACCCCCTTGCTTCTTTCACAGCGGATATAGGGATCGCTGATGCTCAAAAAGACATCGGTCACCGGGACGCCGATCAACCTCTCCGTCTTCTCCAAAAGGGCTGAAATGGAAGATGTGGCATCGTCTATGCTTTTCACCACCCCCCTATTCATTCCTTCGGAAGAGATATCGGTGGCGCCGATTATTTGAACTCGCCCGCCATTCTCCTCTATTCTTTGGCCGACGACCACCCTGGCCTCGACCGAACCGACATCTAAGCCGACTATAAATTCTTCTTTCATAATCCCTTTTAAAGCTGTACGAATTATTTACTCAAAAATACGAAAATTGACCCCTTTCGTTCTCCTTTATTATACAACATCGGCAGCGGTCTTGCCAATATCAAAGGAGTCCCAAATACCAATCGATGATTCGATCGCCGAAAAACAAAGATACCAGGCTAGAAATAGCCAAAAAAACTCCTAACGGGACTTCTGATTTCCAACCTTTTTTCTTGGCGACTATCAGAGTTATCCCGATGACCGAACCCATTGAATAGGCCAGAATCAAAACTAAGGCTAAAATGTCCAGACGAGCGAAGGCGCAACCGATCAGAACCCCCAATCTGATGTCTCCGCCGCCTATCCATTTACCCCTTGAGATCAAAAACTGAAACAAGAAGAACAATCCGCCGAGCAACGCCGCCAAAACGACCCTCCACCAAGAAAAGCCCAAATAGACATTCATTGCCAACAGGATGGCGGATGCCGGCAAGACCGCCTTGTCAGGCACTAGATACCAGCGCAAATCATAGACGAAGACGACCGTAAAAATAAAAACGATGAAAAGATCCCTGACCAAGCGAACGATGAAATGCCAATCGCCGATCGCGGAATACAATGACTCGGCGTCCATGCCGAAAGTCGAGAATAAAAAAACCGATCCGAAAAGAAAGGCTGTGGACAATTCCACGGCCGGATATTGCCAGTTTATGGTTTGATGGCAATGGCGGCACCTGCCGCCCAAAAGCAAAAAGCTCAAAATCGGCACATTGTCATACCAATTTATCTGTTTTTTGCATTTCGGACAATAAGACCTGCCCATCAAGCTTTCATTCTGATGAAGGCGCCAAATGAAACAATTGGTGAAACTGCCGATGACGGCTCCGCAGAGAGTGAAAAAAATCAAGTATTGATACATATTTTATTGGGAAATTAACGATTGACGCAATCCATGATCGATTTGAGCCATTGCTTGGCCATCTCTTTATAGGTGAAGATCCTGGCTCTGGCCAACCCGCCCAGCACTAAGCCGTCTCTAAAGGCATAATCCATGGCCAAGCGCTTAAAACCGTCGCTTATCCGTGAAGGTTCGTTCGGATCGACTATAATAGCACATTCACCGGCGATTTCCGGCATCGACGAAGTGTTAGAAGTCACCACCGGACAACCGCAAGCCATGGCCTCCACTATCGGCAAACCAAAACCTTCATAAAAAGAAGGATAGGCCAAACAGAAAGCCAAATTATAAAAAGCCGCCAAATCATCATCGGAGACATAATCCATGAAAACAATCCTATTATTCAAATCGCTCTCTTGGGCCTGGCGTAAAAGATCGTCGTAAAACCAGCCCTTTTTACCGACAAAGACCAAATTCATATCACCATCGACCGTCTCTGCGACATACTTCTCGTAGGCCTTGATCAGATTTATTCCATTCTTTCTCGGCTCCAATGTTCCGACGGAGAGAATGAATTTTTTGGGCAATTCATATTTAGCGCTTATATCGTTCAGATATCCGCGATCGTCGATTATCCTAAAATCGCCCTTCGCCCCGGGATAGACCACGGTCACCTTGCCTTCTTCGATATCGAAGAAACTGAGCAGGTCCCTCTTAGTGCTTTGTGAAATGACGGTGACCATCCGGCTGTTATTTATGGCCATCTTCAACAACAACCTCTCCCTAAGCCTGGTCGACCTCTTGTGCGAGGCGCTGACCCCGGGCAAAAAGGTGGTCATATCGCAAACATTCACCACCTGAGGTATGAAAAAATTGATGGCCGGCAGAAGATAGGTGCAAGGCACATATAACAAATCGACCTTATTGAAAAACATGTCCCATAAAACCGCCAGTTGCCAGAAAGGCGTCGGAATGCCCATCGCCAAGACCTTGAAATTGGGCGGCAAAGCGACCAAACGGCTCACCCGATGGCGGAAGTAAAGACAATACTCATTCCTTTCGTCGGCCAAAGACAGCTCTTTTATCAAAGACGCCACCAGCTGTTCCTTGCCGGCCCAATCGCCTATCTCCAAAGTATGACAATCAATGGCTATTTTCATATGACCCGCCGATCCAAGCGCTTGGCAATGAATCTTTTGACCTTAAAGAATAAAGACTTCCTTTGCTCGCTCTTTTCAACGCTGGCCGACAGCCAGCAAAAATGCGTGCAAGAACAACGACCTTTCTTTATGCCGCCGACGGCCTCTCTCCATTTTTCAATCCCTAAAAGAGCGTTGAAATCATAATTCAAATCCCTTAGGTTGGCTATGGACGGAATCAGTTCGCAAGGAGAGACATTGCCTTCATGATCGACATACAGAAACTCCTCGCCGGCGCAACAAGGCGCCGGCTGCCTCTTTTTTTCAACGACCGAAAGCGCATATTTGTAATTTTTTTTCAATCCGCTGAAATCTCGTCCCGGGAAAAAATCGCGGGCCAAAGAGTCCATTCTGCGCGAAAGCGCCTCCCACTCGGCAGAGCTTAGGGGGCTGACCCATTCATCATTGAAAGTCCCCCGAACCGGCTCCACCATCCAATCGGCTTGCTTCATCTTCGACGACACCGTCTTGGCCAAAAAATCAAGATGGATCAGATTGCCCTTAAAGACGCAAGTATTGACTTGGATGGCCAATCGATCGCCATAGATCGATTTAAGCCTCGCCAAGCCCTCGTAACACTCAAAAACCTTGTCGAAAAGCCCTGGCACACCCCTATTCTCATCATGGAACGACCTGTCGCCGTCCAAAGAAAGGCTTACGACCAGCTTGCCGCAACCCTGAGCCAGGATGATCTTAACCTTTTCATAGACAACTTCCGGCAAACTTCCATTGGTGGCTATGGTTATAATCGGATCCCTGCCCTTAGTCATAATCCGGCAAATAGCTTCTATGTCGCCGCGCAAAAAAGGTTCTCCGCCGGATAAAACCACATTTTTAAGTTGGGGCGAATTTTCGACCATTCGCCTGATCTCATCCAAAGACAGGCCCTTTGACGCGTGGTTGAGAATGGAGTGCTGAAAGCACATCCGGCATTTGGCATTGCAAACATTGGTGATTGAGAATATCAAGTTGGTGACAGGCATTTCGAGGGCTATGTCCTTGACCAGCTCGTCATTGAGCGCAATAAGACTGCTCCTTGCCCTCTTTAAATAACCCCTGGAAGACAATCTTTCAAAAGCAATGACAGGAAAGCGGAACAACAAAGAAAAGAATATTTTAAAGACATTGGAGGCGGGCAAGAAGGGAACTCCTCTCTTCTTTCTGAGCAGCAGCCTCAAAATCGAATTTATCATAAAAAGGGCAAGGGCTTTCAAGAAAAAAAAGCCTATCTTCCTCATAGCCGAAGACAGGGGATAATTTTTGAGCAGGAGAAAAAAATTGTTTCTGAAATAATAGAACTCCTTCAAATCCTTATCGGCCCCCATGACATGGCTTTCATGATGATGAACGACCAGAGAGGGTTCGTATTCGACGATCTTGCCGGACAAAAATATGCGAATGCTCAAATCGAGGTCTTCCGACATATAGAAATAACCCTCATCAAAGCCTCCCACTCTCTCAAAGTCATCACGCCTTAAAATAGTCCCGGCCGAACAGGCCCCAAGGACTTGGCGGCCGATCAAATGCTTTCCCCAGACAAAATATTTATTTTTCTTGTGGAACGATCCGCGAAAGAGAAAATCCTCTCCATATATCCCGCAATCCAAAATGATGTCATCATCGGCCGCGCTGACTATCATGGCGGCCAGCTGGCCGATATTTTGATCAGACTCCATTTTATCCACTGCTTTGGCCAGCCAATCATCATCGCTCAAAAAAGCATCGGCATCGAAAAAGACCAAAAAAGGAGAGGAGCTCTTTTTGGCGGCCGCGTTCCTGTTCTTGGCCGGACCGCGCCTACCACTCTGAACCATTAGCTCAACCCAAGGATAAGAGGCCTCTACCAACGGAACAGTCCCATCGCTCGAATCGTCATCTATGACAAAACAGACAAAATTGCGATAACTCTGCCTGTCTATTGAGTCCAGAAGCCTTCCGATGAACTTTTCGCTGTTTCTGGAGGTTATTATGATGTCAACCTTGCCCTTCGGCATAAAGATTTATTTTATCGGCGAATCAATGCTGAAAATATCACTGACAGCCTCGCTGACCGAATCATTGCCGGCAAAACCAAGCCTCTTGGCCTCGGAAAAATAAAAATCAGATCCGTCTTTATCTCCTGATTCTTTGAGGAGGATAGCTATGGCCAAGGGCCAAGAATAATCATTTTTATTCAAAGAATGGCCTCTTTTATTATACCACAACGCCTTATCGATATCTTTTTCAAGGTAATAGATATCAGCGATCCTTTTATAGACGGGCAAATTGAAGGGGTCGGCCTTCAACAACTGATCGTATTCCTCTATAGCCCTGTCATAATCGCCTAATTTAGCGGCCGACAAGCCGGAGACATCGCAAAAAGAAGCCCATTCCCTGGCTACTCTTTGGCGATGCAGATGGTTCCAGTCATTGATGGGAATCGTCAAGGGCGGCAAAAGGCCTTTGCCGCGATCGGACAGTTCGATAGCTCCGGCGAAATCGCCCTGTCTCATTTTATGATAGGCATAATAAAGATAAGGCTGATCGATATTGGAATATTCCTCTATCACTTCAGAGAACAATCGATCGGCTTCCTGGGCCAAATTTTTATCCGCATCGGAAGAAAACAAGGAAATAGCGTTAGCCTCTGCCAGCTTCTCATAATAACCTTTCCTTCTCTCCGGGAAAGAATCAAGGACCATCTCTATGTTGTCCCGCAAAACCGCCTTATCCCTCGCCTCCCTCAAA
>CAZPAK010000005.1:9449-12239 GCA_964584605.1 uncultured Gammaproteobacteria bacterium | reverse complement strand
ATACTATGGAATACGATGTCATCATCGGCCTGGAGATCCACGCCGAACTCAAGACTAAGACCAAGATGTTCTGCCGCTGCGACAACAACGCCATCGGCGCCGAGCCGAACACCAAAGTCTGCCCCGTTTGTCTTGGACAGCCCGGTACTCTGCCCTACCCCAACCGCCAAGCCATCGACGACACCATGATGCTGGGTCTGGGCCTGCATTGCCGCATCAACCAATATTCCAAATTCGACCGCAAAAATTACTTCTATCCCGATTTGCCCAAGGGCTACCAAATATCCCAATTCGAACTCCCCTTCTGCGAAAAAGGATGGCTTGATGTTGATGGCGAAAAAGTCGATATCACCAGAATCCACCTGGAAGAAGACACCGGAAAATCCACTCACCTCTCGGGTAAGGATTTCTCCTTAATCGACCTGAATCGCGCCGGCACGCCCTTAGTGGAATTGGTCACCGAACCGACCATTAAATCCGCCGAGCAGGCCAAAAAATTCGGCTGGCGCTACCAGCAGACCTTGCGCTACCTTGGAATATCGAACGCCGACATGGAAAAAGGTGAAATGCGCTGCGAAGCCAACATCTCCATTCAGGAGAAGGGCAAATGGGTCTATGAGGACGGCCAGATCAAAGCGGTCGGCGACTACAAATTGAACCCGAAGATCGAGGTCAAAAACATCAACTCCTTTAAGGCCATGGAAAAGGCCATTCTCTACGAAGTCGAGAGGCAGAAAAAAGTATTGGAAGAATCCCCTCTTGAGAGGGGTGGCTCGAGCGATAGCGAGGGCCGGGGTGTGTTGCGCCAAGAGACTCGCGGCTGGAACGAGAACAAGGGCGTCACCGTCCACCAGCGCTATAAAGAGACATCGGCCGATTACCGCTATTTCCCCGAGCCGGACATACCGCCGATCGAGACCTCGGGGCAGAAGATCGAAGAATTAAAAGCTCGCCTCATCGAATTGCCGGCCGAAAAGAAGGCCCGCTTCATGGAGCAATACGGCTTCGACAGTGAGACCGCCGAGATTTTGATCAACGACAAAAAACTGGCCGACTACACCGAGCACGTCGTCTCAGAATTGGAAGCCTGGATCGTGGCCACCGGCGACACCTGGGAGAGGCAGAAAGGCAAACTATCCAAGCTGTCCGCCAACTGGCTGACCGGCGAGCTCTTCAAGCACCTCAACGCCAACGGCCAGACCATTCGCGATATCAAGATCACCCCCGAGAACTTCGCCGAACTTATGACTCTGGTCTATCAGGACAAGATCAACTCCTCCGCCGCCCAGACCATTTTAGGTGTGATGTACGAGAAAGGCGGCGACCCGACCAACATCATGCAGGACATGGGCCTGGAGCAGATGGACGATTCCGCCGCCCTGGAGGCCATCGTCAAAGAGGTTTTGGCCAAGAACGAGAAACAGGTCGCCGAATACAAAGCCGGCAAAACCAATGTGGCCCAGTTCCTCGTCGGCCAAGTTATGGCTGCGACGAAAGGCAAGGCGAACCCGAAGAAGGCACAGGAGATGGTGGCGAAATTGCTTAGCTAATCAAAATTTGATCGTGTTGTTAATTTTAAAATCTCAATTTTAAATTTTAAAACAAATTTAAATAACAAAAATAAAAAATGAACGCTAAAAACATCACCTTTGCCAAAAACCTGGTCAAGGGCAAGATAGCCGAAACCATATTCGCTCAAATGCTTAGAGAGGCAAAAGAATTCACCGTCTTAGAGTTTGGCTATGAAAAAGTGATTCCTGAAATAATCCAACAGGGATACAAAGAAGATAATGTAATGATAGAGACCCTGAAGACGGCTCCGGATTTTGCCGTCATAAATCAAGTAACCAAAGAAGTTAGGCTGATAGAGGTTAAATATTTAAAATACTTTAATGCTGAACGAATCCTAAAATATGCTGAAAGAATGAGCCAGTCATGGAATCCATCATATCTGTTCGTGGCCACATTGAACGGTTTTTACTTCAACGAAATCAACAAAGTCATTTCAGAAAATGGCAATATGGATAAATTGGAAAATTCTCAGATAACCGACGAAATACAATCACAATATTTACAGATTTTAAAAGATTTTGAGGCCAATAATTAAAGATGCTAAATCGCGCTGTCATTCCCGCGAAAGCGGGAATCCAGAATTTGGCGCCACAGCAATCATCAATGCGACAAACCCTGGATGCCCGGTCGGAGCCGGGCATGACAAGCATCTTAAATCACCGCCTTATTTTTCCTGTCATTCCCGCGAAAGCGGGAATCCAGAATTGGACGAAAT
The DNA here is from genome assembly GCA_964584605.1 of uncultured Gammaproteobacteria bacterium. Taxonomy (GTDB): domain Bacteria; phylum Patescibacteriota; class Patescibacteriia; order Patescibacteriales; family WJLG01; genus JBAZHE01. The sequence continues at coordinate 9,952 of CAZPAK010000005.1, read as the reverse complement.
GAAGACTGGATCCCCGCTTTCGCGGGGATGACAAATAAAAACATTGTTGCCCGGTCAAGTCGGGCATGACAAAAATAATCAAAACAAAATGCAAGGAGGGAAAGACTATTTTGTCTATGTTTTAGCCAGCAAAAGGAACGGCACACTCTATACTGGCATAACCAGTAATCTAAGAAAAAGAATCGGAGAGCATAAAAACGGAGCCATCGAAGGTTTCACAAAAAAATATTCAGTTCACATCCTAGTCCACTACGAACATTACAGTGATGTAAACACGGCCCTGGCCAGGGAAAAACAAATCAAAAAATGGAACAGGGCTTGGAAATTGGAATTGATAGAAAAAGAGAATCCGACCTGGCGCGACCTGTCCGAAGACTTTTAAAGTTCGTCTAATAAAAACTAGATTCCCGCTTTCGCGGGAATGACAATAATAATTGTCAATCTCGCTTTTTGAGATTTTTTCTTAAATCCACAAGTCTCTTTACTATCGCTGATTGTTAAAG
>CAZPAK010000005.1:0-9439 GCA_964584605.1 uncultured Gammaproteobacteria bacterium | reverse complement strand
ATAAAAACTAGATTCCCGCTTTCGCGGGAATGACAATAAAAAACATAGTTATGAACGATCAAACCATTAAGTCCACTGGTTGCTGCGAACCCTTCGATCCAGCGCCATGGCAAGACCAAGAGATCACTTGGCAGAACAAGCTCTTCGTCACCGACCATGTAACCAGCCTCCTCTACATCCCTCTGAACTTCGGCGCCAAAATGACCAAAAACGCCCAACTGATAGACAAAGCTGGCGGTAAAAGACCGACCATCGTCATCTCGGGAGAAGAATCACTTTGGGGTTCGAACATCTATATCGATGTCGACAAAGACATCCCCGGCGCCAAAACGACGACCATCTCCGGCACCTTCCTGACCAAGGTCTTTGAGGGCCCATACCAAAATATGGGCAAATGGATTAAAGAAATGGACGCCTACGTCAAAGCCAAGGGTAAAGAAACTAAAAAACTCTACTCCTATTACACCGCTTGCCCGAAGTGCGCCAAGGCCTACGGCAAGAACTATGTCGTTCTCCTATCTCAAATAGCTTAAAGATATGGATAAAAGGATCTCCGGCCGCATCATGGCCATCATCGGCCTCCTGATGCTCTTGGCCAACGCCTACGGCTATGTCTTCGACAAAGGCATTAAATCCCCTGCCATCACGGTCATGGGCTTGGTCTTCGTCGTCATCGGCACCGGACTATACCGCCGCAGGCATGATAAGAAATAGAAAATTAAGATTTAGTTGAAAATGAAAATGGGGAAAATGCTACGCAGATTATTCAAGACTAAAACCATCAAGGCCGCGATCAATTTTGTTCGTGGAGCCAAAAACATCTTGAACAGGAAGACCATCTGTAAAATACCGGAATTCGGAGAGTTGACCATCAGAAAGGGAACGAGCGATGAGAGCGCCTTCTGGCAAGTCTTCGTGGAGAAGGAGTACGACATCCCCCTGAACATCGAACCGAAGCTGATAATCGACGGCGGAGCCAACATCGGCTGCGCCACTTTTTGGTTTAAAAAAAGATACCCCGAAGCCGAGATAATAGCCGTCGAACCCGAAGAATCGAATTTCAAAATCCTTCAAGAAAACACAGAAAAACTGAACAAAGTGAAAATAATCAAAGCCGGTATCTGGAATAAAAACACCGGTTTGACGATAGAAAACCCCGGACTGGGAAAATGGGGCTTTGAGACCAAAGAAGCTGTTGGCGGCGACAAAAGCTTCTTGGCCGCCATGACTATCGACAGAATATTGGCCGAAAGCGGACACTCGGAAATAGACATCTTAAAATTGGACATAGAAGGCTCAGAAAAGGAAGTCTTCGAATCTGGTTACGAAAGCTGGCTTGACAAAACCAAGGTCATCATCATCGAGCTCCACGAGAGGATGCGCGAAGGAGCGGAAGCGTCTTTCTATTCGGCAGTGAAAAAATACGACTTCAAGGAAAGCCGAAGCGGAGAGAATATAGTCATGATAAGAAAAGATTCACTATAAAAATATGGGAAACGACAAAAAAAATAAGGTCGACGGCTTGGCGCAAGTCGCCTTGCCGACATTGACCATCGGCGCCCAAGTGGCCACCTCTTTGAAATATCCACAGTTCGGGCTGATCATGAACCTGCTTTCGCAACCATTCTGGCTGTATTCCTCATGGAAAGCCTACAAACAGGCCGGACAAATCGGCATCCTTATCACCACAGTGATATTCACAGTCGTCACCGTCGCCGGGATAATAAACTATTGGTTCTTATAGAAACAAGTGATCGGTGATTTAAAAAGATCTCAAGGACATAAATATCCATACCAACATAAAATATGGACCAACCATTGATATCCGTCATCATCCCCTGCCACAACGCCGCTCCTTATATCAAGGACTCGCTGACAGCCATACTCGCCTAAACCTACAAGAACCTGGAGATACTCCTGATCGACGACAACAGCCAGGATGACCTGCTTTCGGTCGTAAAACCCTACCTGGACGAATATAAGCACATAAAATACCACTGCCTGCCGGAGAACGACCCGGAGAGGACCGCGGCCGACGGCACCGACATCAATGCCGGCTGGATGTCGAGAAGCTATGGCATCAAGATGGCCAAAGGCGATCTGATAACCTTTCAGGACGATGATGACGGCTCCTGCCGCAATCGCATCGAGTTCCAATATGAGATGATAAAAAAATACGGCGTAGCGCATGTCAATCTCAGCTGGCAAAGATACAAAGACGAATACAACTGCAAACGCCTGGACTTTGAGCCGACGGAAAAAGACATCTTGACCACCGACCAGATACTCAAACTGGCCGACAAGACCAAGCCGAGGATATTCAAACACCCGTTCGCGCGGATCGGGTCGAGGCGCCCGGTCCAAAGATTCTTCCGCGACCTCATCTGCAAGCATTTAATCGACTGGACGCCATACCCGGGAGCGGCCAACTCCCCTCTCGTCGACAAAAAAGTCTTTGAAAGATGTTCCTGGCGAAGGCTATACGAACGCACCAGACCCTCGATCAAGGGCCGCGGCTGCGACCGTGATTTCAACTTCTCCGTGGCCAAGACCTTCAAAAGCAGCATCATCGTCATGGCACCGCTGTACCTCTGGCGGACGAAGTGGGAGAATTGTGATTTTAGGGATGAAAAATATAGGCCAAAATAAACATAAAAAGACCCATCATTTGAAATAGGCCTTTTTTATTTGACAGCCGAACAGAAAGACTGTTTAATATAGTTAATTTGTTCATTGAAACAAGAAGAATAAAAACCATAGAAGGAGGACAATTTGAAGAATCTGATCTCAATCGACCAGTTCTCGGCCAAAGAGCTTTTCGGCACCATAGTTCCCGGCTGCATCAGAATGATACCTAGGGCCAAAAAAGCTCAAAGCGGAAAATACAAGCTACCTGACCTTCGGGAAAGGAAGTTGACCCTTTTCTCCGTTGAAGCCAGCACCAGGACCATGGGGTCCTACAGGGAGGCCGGCGGCCTTCTTGGCTATTCGGACAGCATGGCTCCGTCGGCGGATATGATCTCTTTGGTCAAAAATGAAAGCTGGGCCGAGACGGCCAGGACCTGGGCCATCCAGGGGGCGGGCGTCATAGCTATGCGCACCAAGATCGAAGGCACGCAGAAATTCGTCGCCGAAATCTTGGAAGAAGGCGGCTGGGACGTTTCGATTCAGAACTGCGGCGACGGGGAGCATGAGCACCCCAGCCAATGCATCCTGGATTTAGTGACGATCAAACAGGAGAAAGGACGCCTTAACGACTTGGTCGTCGGTTTCTTGGGCGACCTTCGATTCGGACGCACCGTCCACTCCCTGGTCAAAGCTCTGTCCTTGGCCGAAGGCATATCGCTTAGACTGGTATCGGCACCGGAAATGTCTTTGCCGGAACACTATCTGAAGAACTTCAAGGGCGAAGTCAAGGCCGGCGAGGACATCGAATTGCTTTCCGATTGCGATGTCATCTACGCCACCCGCATTCAGGTCGAACGCTTCCCGCCGGAAGTCCAGTATGCTATCGGCAAGGCCAAGGAACGGTATCGGATAACCGAGAAGGTCTTAAGCCTTTTCAAGCCCGATGCCATAATCATGCACCCCCTGCCCCACGCCAATGGCTTCTCGCCGGAGGCCATCAGGGACAAGCGTGTGGTCATCCACAGGCAGTCGTGGTACGGCATTCCGACTCGGATGTACCTTCTGGAACACGGCTATGCCAACCGTTTCCGCAAGGAATCGCCGGCCAAGAACCTGCCCAGAGGAAGCATGAAGACGATACTCGCCAAGAACCTCAAGGCCTATCTTGAAGAAAAAAGACCAAGGAATAAGGCGAGACGCTACTTCTCCCCCATCGACAATGGCACGGTCATCGACCATTTGCCGCGCGACTTCGGAGCGAAGATCCGCGATATCCTGGAGAAAGCCGGATTCTTCAATGGCGACAGCGTCCCGCACACTATCGAGGATGTGCCTTCAAAGAGAACGGGCAAGAAGGACGTATTGGTCCTGGACGGCGTATTTTTGACCAAGGAGATGATGGTCTCCATCGCCTCTTTCGCCGATGGCGTAACCTTCAATGTCATCAAGAACGGACGCTTCCGCAAAATGACATTGAACAGGCCGGGCAAAATCGAGAACATCGGCCGCTGCCCCAACCGAAACTGCATCACCAATCACGACCCGGAAGCCTTTCCCAGGTTCCTGCGGACGGAAAATGGCGAGGTAGAATGTCATTACTGCGGGCGCTCTTTCAAGAACAGCGAAATAATCTGATCTCAACGCAAAAGCGGATGAAACATCATCCGCTTTTTTATTTCAAAAACTCCTCTATTTTGACTTGGGCCTCGTCGACTCCATTGACCCATTCAACCTTGCGCCGCTTCTCCCAGCGCCTAAACCATGTCATCTGTCTCTTTGAGAACTGGACGATGGCCCGGTTCAATAACTCAAACATCTGATCGTAATCGGTCTTCTCTTGGAGATATTGGGATATGAATTTATATTCCAGGCCGAACTCTTCCAGCCGCTCCCAGGACAGGCCTTTTTTATCGTGCAGATCGGAAACCTCTTGGATCATATCTTCTTTTTCCAAGCGATCCTTGAGCCGCTTTTCTATCCTTTCAGCCAAAACCTCTTTCGGCCAAGTCAAACCAAGAATAAAAAAATCATATTTTATTGGCGATTGGACATTGGCAATCGGCGATTCGACTTTCTTTTGACCGGCCACTTCCAAATATCTGATCAAACGGCGCTTATTGTTTTTATCGCTATTGTTCAGCTTTTCCGCGAAGGCGGGATTTTTAATTTTCAGCTCGGCGAATAATTGCTCGGCGCTTTTGTTTTCATTTTCCTCTCGCGCTTCCAGGTCCGGCTTGATGTCGGACAATTCATAGCCCTCGACTACGGCTTCCAAATATTGGCCGCTGCCGCCGACAATGATCGGCAACTTCCCTCTTTTTAAAATATCTTCGATGGCCGCGTAAGCCGCTTTCTGATAATCAGCCACACTATACCTATCCTTGGGGTCGGCTACATCAATCAAGTGATACTTAACATCGCCATACTCGGCCAAATCCTTACCGGAACCGACATCTAAGCCGCGATAAACTTGACGAGAGTCGGCCGAAACAACCTCGCCATTTAATTTTTTAGCCAAAGACACGCCCAAAGAGGTTTTTCCGGAAGCAGTAGTGCCTAAAATAACGATTATCTTGGACTTTTCGCAGTTACTTGACATTAGTGTATTTTATATTAAACTTTAATGATAGTAGCAAAAAAACTTCGTTCTTTCAAGAAAAAAGGAGACGGAAAATGCCCTATCTAACTCTGTTGGAAAAATCCCTGCTGTTTAAGGAGGCAAGCTTCCCGGCCAAAACAGGCATAACCTATAGCTTGGCCGGTGATTTCTCGGTTTGGCAGGATGACAAGGCTAATGAATTTTCTTTAAACATGCGGCTGGCCAGAGAATTAACCGGAGACGGGCACTATCACAAACTGATAGCTGACCACGGCGATCAAATTCTTGACGCTAACTCTTGCGGCAACTGGAATCATGGCGATGGCTTGATCGATTTCGATCCAAGCTTCCCGGAGAAAAAACGAAGCGGAGCGGCTCTTTTTTCCACCACCGCCGATTGTCCGACTGTTGTCTTTTGCAGTGATGACCAAAGATTGATAGCCATTGTCCACAGCGGCTGGCGCGGAACAAAGGCCGACATAATCCCCAAGGCTCTCGTCAAGATAAAAATCGATTTCAAAATCGACTTGTCAAAGGTGAAGGCGGTCATCTTTCCCGGGATCTGCGATGGTTGTTATAAAGTAGGAGAAGATGTCGGATCTTTCTTTGCGGAAAGCTTTCAGGATGGATATTTGGATCTGAGAGGATTCATAATAAGACAAATGAACCCTTACTTGGATCGAAAAAACATTCACATCGTCCCCTATTGCTCTTTGCACAGCGCCGACGGCGACCATCGGTTGTTCGAGTCATATCGTTTCAATCGAACGGCCCAACGCAACCTGGTTTTCGTCGCCAGAAAGACTTGATGATAAAACCTCGAGACCGCCGCCGGCCTCGAGGTTCTTTTATTTCAAAAATTTTAACGCACAAAATCCCCTTCCAGGCAAAAATCTTTGGCTTTCAATATTTTTACCAGAGTAAACCTGCCAAGCAGCTCTTTGCCGGCTGGAGCGGTAAAAACGACTGTCTTATTCTGGCCGTTTTTCCCCAGCCACTTGCCTTTGCTGCTCTTGCCATCAACCAAAACAACCACTTCGCGATTGACGAATTTTTCACTATTGGCCAAAGCTGTAATGCGCAATATTTTTTCCAGCTCGGCCTCGCGCCTCGCCTTTTCTTCTTTGGAAACATTATCCTTCATCCGCCAGGCAGCCGTCCCGGGACGAGGCGAAAATTGAGCCGTATATGACATATCATATCCGACCTTCTTCATCAGTTTGGCAGTATTGGCGAATTGGCGTTTGGTCTCACCCGGAAAACCGACAATGATGTCCGTGGACAGGCCGACATCCGGCATCGCCCTCTTTATCCTCTCTATCAGACCCAGATAATGCTTCGAGGTGTATCTGCGGTTCATGGCGGCCAAAACCTCATCGTCCCCCGCCTGGACCGGCAAATGGATGTAGGGAGCAAAACGGCCGCCGGAGGCCACGACGCGTATCAATTCGTCGCTCATGTCCTTAGGGTGGCTGGTGGCGAAACGGACCCAATAGTTCTTAGGCAGCCCCTTGCCGCCGCGAGACGGCACCATCTCCGGCAAATGGCCGACGGCCTCCAGCAATTCATGGAAGAAGATCCTGTCGCCGACCTTCTTATGAGGCAGATAGCGAAGGTCCTTCTTGGCCGCCAGGGCCTTGTAGCTGTTCACGTTCTGGGCGATCAGGAATACCTCCTTATAGCCTTTCTTTATGAAAGCGGCCGCCTCTTCGATTATCTCATGGGCCGGCCGATACTGTTCACGGCCGCGCGCGTAAGGCACCACGCAATAGGAACAGAAATTGTCGCAACCGTTGCCGATAGGGATGTATATCGAGAATGGAGAAACGGCTTTGGGCTCAATATTGAGATAATCCTTCTTGCCGAATGATCTCTTCTTCAAACCCAGCTTCTTATAAAGGCTCGGCAACTCCCTGATAGGCAGCCAAACATCGACTTTACCCTCAAGCCTCTTGCGCACATCCTTCCTCTCTGAAAGACAGCCGGCCAAAATCACTTTGGCGGCCTTATTGTCCCCTTTTATGGCCGGAATGAGGCCATAGCTTCGGTTCTCGGCCGACTGCCTGATGCCGCAGGTGTTGATGACCACCACTTCGGCGTCCTGGCGCTCTTTGGCCGCTTTAAAGCCATAGAATTCCAAATACGAGGCGATGCGCTCGCTGTCCGCCTGATTCATCTGGCAACCGATGGTTATTATATAGTAAGTCCTTTTCATTCAATGAAAAAATAAAAAATAAAAGAGAAAAAATATTATATTGCTTAGCGGTGAATCAGTCAATCTGGCAATATGGCTTTTTTCTCTTTTCTCTTTTATCTGGCTATTTGATCTTTTTGATCATCTCGTCCAACTCATCATCGCTGGAAAAAACGATGATCACTTTTCCGCCGCGCGACTCGCGCTTGATCTCAGCCTTGGCGGAGAAGAAAGACCTGAAGGCGGCTTCGCGCGAAGAATCGCGCTGATCGGCCTTGATCCTCGACTCCTTGGTGCCACCGAGCTTCCTGACCTGCTGGCTGGTTTCGCGCACCGTCCAATTATTCTGAACTATCTTGCGGAACACCTCCATCTGTTTGACCGGATTTTCCAATCCCATCAGATAGACGGCATGGGCCTCGGAAAGCTGCCCCTTGGAAAGAGCGTCCTTTATCTCCTGCGGCAAAGAGGCCAAGCGCATGGTGTTTGAAATCTGCGGTCTGGACTTGCCGACTCTTTTGGCCACTTCTTCGACGGTCAAATTGAATTCATCCATCAGCTGGCGATAGGCCATGGCCTTTTCGATCGGATTGAGATTGGCGCGCTGGACATTCTCGATGATGGCGACCTCCAGCTTCTTCTGATCGTCGTATTCGCGGACGACTACCGGAACTTTCTTCAAGCCGGCCATCTTCGAAGCCCTCAGGCGCCTCTCTCCGGCGATAAGCTCGTATCTGTCGCCATTTTTGGTGACGATCAAGGGCTGGATTATGCCATAAGCCTTGATCGATTCTGACAGATCGGAAAGATCGCCCTGATCGAAATCTCGACGCGGCTGCTTCGGATTGGCATCTATCCATTCCGGAGAGACCTCTAAGACGCCCGACGGCAACAGGGCCGGTGTAGCAGCCTTATATTCGTCTTCTTTGATGACGGCTCGCGGCCGGTCTATCTTTTGCGGGATCAAGGATCCAAGACCCCTCCCAAGTCCATGAGACATAGATAATCACAATTGGCAATTGGCAAACGACAATTGGCAATCTATTTTAAAAACTATTTATTTCTCGCTTCATTGTCCAAAATCTCCCTGGCCAGCCTCTCATAGGCCTTTCCGCCTTTAGAGCTTTTGTCGTACTGCAATATGGAACGACCATAGGAAGGGGCCTCGGCCAAGCGCACGCTCCTGGGAATGACCGATCGAAAGACCTTATTCGGGAAATACTGATACAGTTCCGCCATGACCAGGCTGGAAAGCTTGTTCCTCTGGTCGAACATGGTGATGACGGCTCCCATTATCCCCAGAGCCGGCTTAAGATTGTTCTGAACCAGATTAATGGTCGAAAGTAGCTGCCCCAAACCTTCGAGGGCGTAATACTCGCTTTGAATCGGTATCAAGACCTCGTCTGAAGCCACCAAGCTGTTGACGGTCAAAAGGCCCAAGGAAGGAGGAGCGTCTATGAGGATATAATCATATTCATTCCTAACAGACTCCAATATCTTCATCAAGCGATATTCCCTTTCCGCCATGGAAACCATTTCCACGCCAGCGCCGGCCAACGACGGAGTGGATGGCACCACGCTATAGCGATCCTGTTTGGTCCTCTTTATGACATGGGGTATCTCCTTCTGTTCCACCAGAACATCATAAAGGCCATGCTCAAGCTCTCTGGGCTCAAAACCGACACCGGAAGTGGCATTGCCCTGCGGATCGACATCGACCAAAAGCACATACTTTCCGAAGTGCGCCAAATAAGACCCCAAGTTCACTGCCGTGGTAGTCTTGCCGACTCCTCCTTTCTGATTGACTATGGCTATAATTTTGCCCATATTAGGCAAATAATAAACGCCTAATTTAAAATCAAGCCGGGATCTTCACGCCCCTGGCGACATTACTTATTATACAAAATCACAGAACTCTTGGCAAACTTTTAGATTTGACAAAAAAATAGCCGTTATCTATAATCTTAAAAGAAATATAAGTGTTTTAAAAAACGCTTGTTTTTTTTAAAGAATAGGGC
>CAZPAK010000004.1:0-12562 GCA_964584605.1 uncultured Gammaproteobacteria bacterium | reverse complement strand
GGATAAAGAACATCTTTGTACCGATGTACGGGCAAAGGGATTGGCAGGGGATTATGATCAGCATTTTCATCAGAAGCGTTCAAATATTCTTCCGCTCGATCGCCATGCTGGTCTGGGCTTTATTGGCCTTTGTCTTTTTTTGGTTGTGGCTGCTTTTCCCCGCCGCCATCATCTTTCAAATAATCGGACAATTCATTTGAACATATGGAAGAGGATCGACAAAAAAATCAATTCATCGCTTGCCCGGAATGCTCCGGCAAAGGATCGACTGAAAAAGGATCGATCTGCAAGAATTGCGGCGGCCTGGGTTTCGGCTCCTTCTTTCAAGGAAATTTTCTTTTTTGGGGATTGCCTATCAGCCGGGAATCCATTGCTTTGCGAAAGACCAAAAAACGCCTCGATCTCATCATCGACTTGACGGTGTTCGGAATATTCTTCTTCGGTTTGGGCTGTTTTCTGTTTTGGATATGGATAAACTCATCAAGCGACACGATTTCGTCATTGTTGTATTTTTGGCGGGAGAAAGACCTTTTATTGCTGTCTTTTTATGTCTCCTGTTTGGCGGCCATGTTCCTCATCTACCGTCTGGATCGCCGAACGGCCGACTATGACCGCCTCAAGAAGGCCAATCTGCAGGCAAGGGAAAGCTTCCCTGACAGCTGGAAAGAGCTCAAGGGTTTCAGGCATCGTTTCGATGTTTCCATCGCCTACAAAGAAAAAACCCTTTCTTTGCTGGAAGATGCCTATCTTTTGGCCAACAAATTGAAGCATCGAGAGGTCGGGGCGCTGCATCTTTTTTCCGCCCTGCTGAAATCGACCAAAGTGGCGGTGCTATTCACTCGTCTGAATGTCGGTGGCAAGGATTTGGTGGATAAAATCAACGCCCAGCTATCCCTGACACCCAAAGAGCTTGAAGGGGAGAGGGGCTTGGTTTTTTCCAATGAAGCGAAGGAGGCCCTGATAGAAAGCTTCATCGAAGCCTATTCATCAAAGCAAAAGGATGTGAATGCTCTGAATTTACTCTATCCCTGCCTGCAAAGAAGCGAGATTCTCAAAGAGATATTGCTTGATTTCAAGGTTGACGACGGCAAAGTGGCCAACACCATAGCCTGGTTCCGCATCAGTGAACGCCAAGTTCAAAATTACAGGCTGTACAAAAAACTTGCACGGTTCAAGCCGTCATCGTCGATGGACCGCGCCTATACGGCCGTGGCCACGCCTTTCCTCAATAATTTCGGCTACGACCTGACTTTGGCCGCCAAATGGGGCCGTTTGGACATCTGCGTGGCCAGGGAAAAGGAGATCAAAAACATATTCGAATCATTGGAGAGCGGAAAGACCGGAATATTACTGACAGGCCCGGACGGAGTCGGTAAAAGAACCATCATAGAAGGCTTGGCCAGGGAGATGGTCTTGGAAGACAATTTACCGGCTTTCCTGAAGGATAAGCGCCTGATCGAGCTGGATGTCGCCCGCCTGATCTCAGGGGCGACTCCCATCATAGCTCAAGAAAGGATGCTGACCATAATCGATGAGATACACCGCGCCAAAAACATCGTCCTCTTCCTGGAAAACATCGAAAACATAGTCGGTATAGCGGCTGGCGAAGAAGAAAGCCTTGAGTTGTCGGAAGTTCTGTCCGGCGAGCTGGAAAGGGGCTCTCTCTTTTGTTTCGCCACCGCCACAGAGACTAATTACCTAAAATACATAGAAGGCAAGGCCATCGGCAACGCCTTGACCAGGATAAAAGTCGACGAACCATCGGGCGACAATGCCATAATGATCCTGGAAAGTAAAATCGGATATTTAGAAGCCAGGCATAAAATCTTCTTTTCTTACAACGCCATCGAAGCCGCCAGGGACCTGTCGTCCAAGTTCATCCATGACAGATATTTGCCGACCAAAGCCATCGAAGTCCTGGAAAAAACCGCCACTCGTCTGGCCAATGAAAGCAAAGGCAAGAGATATATTTGCGATCGCAACGACATCGCCATCACCATCAATCAGATGACGGACATACCGGCGCAAGATTTGGAAGAAGGGGAGAGCGAACAGCTTTTGAACCTGGAAGAAGAGATCCACCGCTACATGATAGACCAAGAAGAGGCTGTCAAAATGGTCTCAGACGCTCTCAGGCGCGCCCGAGCGGAACTGCGATCCGGAAAGAGGCCGATCGCCAATTTCCTGTTCCTGGGGCCGACCGGCGTCGGAAAGACGGAACTGGCCAAAACCATAACCAGGGTATATTTCAAAAAGAAAGACTTCATGATTCGTCTGGATATGAGCGAATACCAGCATGAAGACAGCATAAAAAAGATGATCGGCGATGTCGATGGCACTCAAGGCTATCTGACCGAAGCCGTCCGCCAAAAGCCGTTCTCCTTGATACTGCTCGACGAGTTCGAAAAAGCCAACCCCAAGATATTCAACCTCTTCTTGCAAGTCATGGACGACGGCCGTTTGACCGACGGCCAGGGCAGGACGGTCGATTTCACCAACAGCATCATCATCGCCACTTCCAACGCCGGCTCGGATTACATCCAAACGGAAGTCAGGAACGGCACACCGGTCGAAGACCTAAAAGAAACGCTCATAAACGAGCACCTATCCAAAATAATGCGTCCGGAGCTGGTCAACCGTTTTGACGGCATAATCGTCTTCAAACCGCTATCAGAAGAGGACACCAAGCAAATCGCTCGCCTGATGCTCAATGATATCGCGGAGATGCTAAAGGAGAAGGGCATCGGTTTGGAGATATCTGATCAAGGCATAAGCATCTTGGCCGCCGCCGGATACGATCCAAAGTTCGGTGCCCGGCCCTTGCGCCGCCTGATGCAAGAAAGGGTCGAAAATGAAATCGCCAAAAAACTCCTATCGGGAGAATTGAAGCGTCGTGATATCGTATCCATCAACGACTTGGCCGAAATCGAAGTCATAAAAGGAAAAAAACTCTAACCAAAAGACCAATGCTGATATATTTTGCCGCCGCCTTAGGCGCCTTATCGCTTTCTTTGGCATTGACGGTGGCAGTGGAGTCTCTGGCCGTCAAAAAAGGGATTTTAGATTTTCCCAGCGAGCGGAAAATACACAAAAAACCGATTCCGCTCTTGGGCGGTCTGGCGGTTTTTTTGTCTTTTTTCACCATCCTCCTATTCTTCAAGGACTGGCTGCTTGTAGGCGATTTGACCGCGTCTCATTGGCTGTGGTTCTTTATTGGCGCGGCGTTCTTGATGATCGGCGGCGTTTGGGACGACATCAAAAGCCTGCCTCCATCCAAACAGATAATCTTTCCGATCTTGGCGGTGGCCTGTGTGATCGCCGGTGGAATCGGCATAGAGAAGGTCAGCAACCCATTCGGAGGACTGGTCATGTTCAGCGATGTCCTATCCGATGTTTTCACTGTAATCTGGCTGATGACCATCATGTACACGACCAAATTGTTGGACGGCGTGGACGGCTTGGTCTCGGGGATTTCGGTCATCGGCGGACTGATCATTTTTTTATTCACCGCCACCACTCGCTATTATCAACCGGACATAGCTCTGGCTTCAATCGTCTTTGCCGGTGCCTGCGCGGGTTTTTTGATCAGAAACTGGAACCCGGCCAAGATATTCCTGGGAGAATCAGGTTCATTGTTGATGGGGTACGCCTTGGGAGTCCTATCCATAATTTCCGGAGGCAAGATAGCGATCGCTCTGTTGGTGCTCGGCTTGCCCATTCTGGATGTCGCCTGGACCATAGTCCGCCGACTAAGCGAAGGCAAAAATCCATTCAAAACTTCCGATAAAAAACATCTTCATCACCGCTTCTTGAGTTTGGGGCTGTCGCAAAAGAAAACAGCCCTGCTTTATTATTCGATATCAGCCTTCTTCGGCTTGAGCGGACTGTTCCTTCAGAGCCGAGGCAAGCTGATGGCGGTATCCGTTCTTTTGTTGATAATGGCCTCCTTGATAGCCGGTTTTTCCGCCTGGGAGAAAAAAAACAAAAAGACATGAGAAAGAGATTATATCTATTCATCCTGATCTGCTGGCTGGCAGGGATATTCACCCTGATGCTGACTCCGCTGCCTCCGCCTCCGGAAGCCATAAGCCGGATCACCTATTACGACAAGGCCGCCCACCTGGTCTTTTTCGGCGTACTGACATATCTGTTGATAGCCATTGGCCTGCGTTTGCGCCGCTTCCGCTATTCCGCCATATCGATAGTGGCGGTGGCGATCTCTTGCGGCTTCGCCTTGCTGGCCGAACACCTGCAAAGCTTCATTCCGGGAAGAGAGGAATCGATTCTGGACTTCCTGGCCGGTTTTTTGGGCATGCTGATCGCCTGCCTGATAGCCTATGTATTGCATCATAAGCCCAAGGCAAAAATGGCCCTGCATGTCTGTTGCGCACCCTGTGCCACGGCCGTACGGGAGGCATTGGACGATGGTTACGACCTGGAATTCTTCTTCTCCAATTCGAACATATATCCGAAGAACGAATACCTCAAACGATTGTCCGAGGTCAAAAAAATGGCAAAACGCTTTCATATCAAAGTCAGAGAGGATGCGTATAAGCACAAAGAATGGAAAAAGGCGGTCATCGGAAGGGAAAACGAGGCCGAGGGCGGCAAACGCTGCGAGATATGCTTTCTCTACCGCCTAAAAAAAGTCTCCGACATGGCCAAAAAAACAGGATTCTCGATATTCACCACCACCTTGAGCGTCAGTCCGCACAAAAAAACAGATATTGTCAACAGGTCGGGAAAGGAAGCGGGGGAGAACGCGGGTATCGAATTTCTAGAAAGAGATTTCAAAGACAATGGGGGTTTTGCCAAATCCGTAAAACTTTCAAAAGAAATGGGCTTATATCGGCAAAAATATTGCGGCTGCGAATTTTCCATCAAAAAAAAGCCGAAGATTTGATTTCCTGGCCGAAAACAGGGTATAATCCTAGTATATGACGAAAGAAAAATGGACAAGCGTTTTGGGCAATATCCTTGATAATTTCAAGGTTTTGGAACATGAAAAGGAGTTCTTCGATGAGGATGGCGGCATCGATGTCGAATATGTGGTCTTCATGAGCCCTTTGGGCAAAGTCAGGCTTGAATTCAGCGAACGACCGGTCGTGATAGACAAAAAAACCAATTATTCGAATCGGATCGGATCGGAAACATCGATAGAATACATCTACAGCGAAACGGATAAATCGGCCAGCTTCAACGCCTACCGCTGGGACGAAACGGAAAATGACTGGGCCGAAATCGAAGCCAAGAACTTCTCCAATCTATGAAGAATGATTTTATTTTCATATTCCTAGCACCTTCGACAACCTTGCTGTTGCTCGAGATCCTATCCTTTAAGCCGAATCTGTTTTTTTGGATTCTGGCCTCACTGTCCCTGGCGTTGGTTTTTTTCTTAAAAAAAATAGATGGACACAGCCTGTTCTCTTTGGAATTTTGGCTGAATCTGATCTTGCCCTTGCTTTTTGTGCTCTCGATAGCCGGCTATTCGCTCATCCTCCCGTCGAGAATGGCCGCCCAAACCATCTTCATTGTCGCCGCCATCTTCGTTTTCTATTATTTTAAGAACATAAACCGAGAGAACAATGGCCCTTTTCTGGAAAACATATCTTCTTATGGAGGGTTCCTGATCCTTTTCTTCTCCTTTTCTCTTTTTTACGGCCTCAAGTCATTTTTAGGAGCCCCCATGCTCCACCCCATAGCCGCTTCCATGATATTGACGGCCTTGGTGGTGACGGAAGTCTTTTGGATGAATAGGATATCTTTCAGATCGGCGGCACCCTACATCATCTTGATATGCCTGATTATCCTCCAGCTTTCCTGGTCCCTCTACTTCCTTTCGCTGGGACATAACTTCCTCGGTCTGATATTGGCAATTTCTTATTATATCGCCATCGGAGTCGTCAAGCCTTTCTTAAGAGGGGCGCTGACCAGAAAAACCATTAAACTTTATTTGATTTGCGGATTTGGGGCCATTTTGGCCGTCCTACTTTCCGCCAAGTGGCTATGATGAACAAAAAACAGAACGATCGAGGATCGATCGAGAAAAAGTTTCGAATTTCACCGCTGATTTGGCTGGCGACTTTGACCGTAATCATAAGTTTGGGGTCGGGAATCTTCGGGGCCTTCTCCGCCAGATCGTATATCTTGAACAAGACCTTCCCTTACTTGAACAACGAGATCAGCATATCGCAAGACAGTCTGCGCAGAGCCAATCTGATCATCGACAACGCTAAAAAGATAGTCGTCGAACAGGACAATAAAGCCAAGGAGACCACGGTGTCGGCCCGCAACAGCATCGTCGGCGTGTTCAAGAAAAAAAATGAGGCCGGCAAGGCGACCTCCACCAAAGATAAGGCCTTTACCATCTCCGATTATTATATGATCAGCGAGAGGGTGGCCGAAGGACTGATCATCACCAGCGATGGTTGGATAATCGCCTCCGACCTGCCGAAAAATCTGGATGACAGCGCGATAATCAATGGGTACTTGGTGATAACGAAAGCGAAGAACGCTTACAACATAGATCGGGTCATCCAGACCGGGATAGAGCCTTTCGTTTTCCTCCATCTCTCTTCAGCCAAAGACTTGCCCGTCAAAGGGTTGGCCAATCTGGAAAACCTGACCGAAAGCCAGCTTTTGGTGGCGGTGGATTGGCAAGGCAAAAGCTATCTGTCGTCTTTGTTCGAAAAAGAGAAGCAGGCTCAATTGATAAAATACAGCGACAATCCGAGCGGCAAGATGATCCTCTCCGACTCCTTGGACGGATTCTTCGACAACGCCTTCGTCTTCAGCTTAAACGGCGAAGCCGTAGCGTTGTACAATAAGGAATCCGGCACGATAGCCATCGACAACCTTTTGCCGGTCATCAATGGGCTATTGGAGAAAAAAGAGGTCAAATACCCATCTTTGGGCGTTTACTACATAGACTTGAGCCTCTTGGCCATAAAAAACTCATTATACGAAAAAGGCGCGCTGCTGTACTCTGAGGGCAAGAAGGGGGCAATCGAAGCCGGAAGCTCGGCGGTCGAAGCCGGACTCAAAGACGGTGATATAATCATCGCCGTCGACAGCGTCCAAATAGACGCCAACAATGACTTGGCCGATGTGATCAGAAATTACCAGGCCGGAGACGAGATCAACATCATTTATATCAGAGACGGACAGGAAGGTATGACAAAGGCCAAGCTGAAAGAGGCAAAAAACATCTTGAAATAAAAATATGAAAATAAAAACCATCGAAACAAAACAAATCAAAAACAAAACAGTATTCCTCAGGGTCGATTTCAATGTCCCCATGAAAAACGGCTCGATAAAAGACGAGACCAAGATGACGGCCGCCCTGCCGACGCTAAGATTTCTTTTGCGCTATGGGGCCAAAGTGATCGTTGCCACGCATTTGGGCGATCCAAAAGGCAAAAAAACCAAAGAAGCATCGACCGCCCCGTTGGCGAAAAGATTGACAAAGATGCTTGGCATCCGCTCCGCCAAAATGCGTTTCAGCGGCGAAGTTTTGGGCAAAAAGACCGAAAAGGCCATTGCGGAGGCCAAACCCGGGGAGATCGTCTTCTTGGAGAACCTTCGCTTCGACAAAGGGGAGGAAAACAACGATCGAGTCTTCGCCAAAAGACTGGCCGCTTTGGCGGATGTCTATGTGAATGAAGCTTTTTCCGTCTGCCACCGCGAACACGCCTCCGTCAATGCCATAAAAAAATACCTGCCGTCCTATGCCGGCTTCTTGCTGGGAAAAGAGATAGAGATGCTGGATCGCGTCATCAAGCCGATAAAACCGTTGGTCGTAGTCATGGGTGGTTCCAAGATAAGCACAAAAATAGGCCTAATAAAAAATTTGAACAAAAAAGCCTCGAAAATATTGATCGGCGGAGGATTGGCCAACACCTTTTTGAAGGCGAAGGGATTGGAAATAGGCAAATCACTCTTCGACAAGGGCGGATTGAACATCGCCAAATCGCTTTTAAAGAACAAGAAGATAATCCTGCCCATAGACGCCGTCGTCAGCCAATCGCCAAACGGAAGGCCGGAATTGAAGGATGTCGGCGACATCTCGAAAAAGGACTACATCTTCGATATCGGACCAAAGACGGTCCGGCTCTATTCCAAAGACATCAGAGAGGCCAAGACCATCGCCTGGAACGGCCCCTTGGGCATGTTCGAAAAACCGGCTTTCAAACACGGGACAGTGGCTCTGGCGACATTGATAGCCGCTCGTTCTCGCGGAAAGACCTTCGGCGTCGTCGGAGGAGGAGAGACCATCGAAGCCATCAACATGACAAAGATGCAAGGCTATGTCGATTGGGTATCGACCGGCGGAGGGGCCATGCTCTCCTACTTGGGCGGCGAAAGGATGCCCGGGTTATGATTTAAAAAAAATATGTCAAAGATAAAAAGCGTCACCGCCAGAGAGATTCTTGATTCTGGCGGCAATCCGACACTCGAAACCAAAGTCGTCCTGGAGAACGGCGTTTTCGGCAAAGCCAGCGTACCATCGGGGGCATCGATCGGCAAATACGAGGCCCTGGAATTGCGCGACCGTGACCCAAAACGCTATCACGGTCTCGGCGTACTGCGCGCCATAGAGAATGTCAACAAAAAAATAGCTCCAATTTTGAGCAAATTAGATGCCGGACAGCAAGAAGAGATCGACAGGACAATGATCGATTTGGACGGATCGGAGAACAAAATGAACCTTGGCGCCAATGCCATTCTCTCAGTCTCACTGGCCCTATCCCGTGCCGGGGCGGCCGATCAGGGGAAGGAACTCTTCCAATATCTGAACGAAATCTATGGTTTTGGCGAATTGAGAATGCCGAACCCTTGCTTCAACATGTTCAACGGAGGAAAACACGCCGACACCAGCCTCGACTTTCAGGAATTCATGGTCATCCCCGTCAAAAAGACATCTTTTGCGGAAAAAGTCCGCATGGGATCGGAAGTCTTTCACGAGCTTGGCAAAATATTGAAGAAAAGCGGCTTTGATACGGATGTGGGAAGTGAAGGCGGTTATGCTCCGGACATGGTTTCCAGCGTCCAGGCCATAGAATTCATGGTCTCAGCCATCATCAACGCCGGTTATAGGCCCAAAACAGACGCCGGCATCGGAATAGACATAGGATCTTCCGAGATCTTCGACCCGGATCAAAAAAAATACATATTCAAGCTGGACAACGCCCTCTTCAGCAATGACACGCTGATCGGACTCTACAATGAATGGCTCAAGGATTTTCCCATAGTCTCTCTGGAAGACGGCTTGGCAGAGGATGAATGGTCGGCCTGGCGAGAAATGACCGCCGAGCTAGGGGCCAAGATGATGATCGTCGGCGACGATCTGTTCGCCACCAATATCGATCGTTTGCGCCGCGGACTGAAGGAAAAGGCGGCCAACACCATTTTGATCAAACCGAACCAAGCCGGAACCATCAGCGAGACCGCCGACTGCATAAAACTGGCTCAAAAACACAACTACAAGATTATGATCTCTCACCGCGGCGGAGAGACGAACGATGATTTCATCGCCGACTTGGCCGTAGCCGCCGGCGCCGACCACATCAAGGCCGGATCGCTTTCAAGAGGCGAGAGATTGGCCAAATACAACCGCTTGATGGAAATAGAGACACTTATAAAAAAATAAAGATATGACAGCAAAAAAAAGAGGTGAAAACAAGGCCCTGAAACAATCCGATGTCTTGCCGATGCTCCTCATAATAATGGACGGCTGGGGCCTGACCAAACCCAATCGAGGCAATGCCACCACCTTGGCCAAGACAAAGACCCTCGACTATCTGGCCAAGAACTACCCCTACACCAAGCTTTACGCGCACGGACGCCATGTCGGATTGCCCATCAAACAAGTCGGCAACAGCGAAGCCGGACATATGAACATCGGCGCCGGCAGAGTGGTGAAACAAGATGCGGTCAAGATAAACCGCAGCATCAAAGACGGGACTTTCTTCAAGAACCCGGCCTTCAAGGAAGCCATCGGCCACGCCAAGAAGAATCGCTCCAAACTTCACATCATGGGCATGCTCTCCGATGACATGAGTCCGCATAGCGACGTGAATCATCTTTTGGCTCTGATAAAATTATCCAGAGAGCAGGGAATGGGCAACAATCTCTATCTGCACCTCTTCACCGATGGACGCGACTCGCCTCAACATGAAGCCCTGCGTTTGATAATGGAGCTGAAAAGACGCACCAAAAACAACATCAAAATATCCACATTGATGGGGCGTTTCTATGCCATGGACCGCAAAAAGGCTTGGAATAGGACTTTGGAAGCCTACAACGCCATCGTGCTGGGAAAAGGCCTGCCAGCGCCCGAAGCCTCCGAAGCCATCATCGAAAGCTATAACCGCAACGAGACCGATGAATACATCCAACCGTATGTCATAAACAAAAAAGGGTTGGTCAGCGACAATGACTCGATCATATTCTTCAATTTGAGATCCGACCGCGCCAGACAGCTGTCCAAAATGTTCGTCCAAAAAGAATTCAACAAAAGGAACCCCGGATCGCCGGCTAGGCCCAAGAACTTGAAGAATCTCTGTTTCGTGACCATTACGGACTTCGGACCGGACCTGGACGGCATCTTGACCGCTTACCCTTCGGTAAATCTGACCGGAACGCTGCCGATCATCATGGGCGGACTGTCGCAACTATATATAGCGGAATCGGAAAAATTCGCCCATGTGACCTATTTCTTCAACGGCGGCTACCCCGGACACATCAACGGCGAAGAGCATTTCATGATACCCTCTCCGGCCGTAAAATCATACGACCAAACCCCAGGCATGAAATCGATCGCTCTGACCGCCAAGATATTGGACAACTTGAAAAAGAACAAATACGACTTCACCTTGCTAAATCTGGCGGCATCGGACATGGTGGCTCATACCGGCAATCTGAAGGCGGCCATAAAATGCTGCGAAATCATCGATGGCTGCGTCAAAAAACTATCCGATGCCTATTTGAAGAAAGGAGGCACTGTCATAATCACCTCTGACCATGGAAACATCGAAGAATTGATCAATTTGAAGACCGGGGAAGTGGACACCGAGCACTCGACCAACCAAGTGCCCTTCATCTTGGTCAACAAAAAACTCAAGAATCGCCGCCTGCGAGTCAATGGAGCCTTGTGCGACATAGCCCCGACCATACTTCAACTGCTCAACAGAAAAAAACCCGGCGAAATGAGCGGGGAAAGCCTTGTGTCTTAAAAAAATGAAAAAGACGGAAACAAAAAAAGGACCACTGATATTGCTGATGATCGATGGTTTCGGGGTGGCGCCAAAGAGCGAAGGAAATGCCATTGCCATGGCCGGAACTCCGCACTTGGACGAGCTGATAAGCAAATATCCGTCGACGGCGCTGTCTTTGCCATCCATGGGGCGCGGAAAAAAAATAGACCAAAGGAGATTGTATTCAATCATCGGCGGCGCTGGCCCTCATTCGGATTCCCTCTTGGACAGACTGTCTGCCGAAGGGAAGAAGTGGTGCGTCCTGGCCGAGCCAGAGAGGATAGCCCTTTCCTCTTATTTCTTCAATGGTGGCAAAAAAATCCCGCCACAATCATGTTTCCTGCCCGATCGCGGCTCAGAGCCATTGAAAAACTTTTTGGAAATATCCAATGAATTGATAAAAAGGATCAAGGCCGGTCACTGGGATTTCATAGCTGTCTTCATGGCCGACCTAGAGAGCATCTCTCGCGACAAAGACCTCAAAACTCTTCTGCTGGCCATCAAAGAGATAGACAGAACCATCGCCAAATTAAGCAAGGTGGTACTGGAAAGGAATGGCTGTCTTGTTCTCAGTGCCGGCAACGGCTTGGCGGAAAAATTCATCGACATGAAAACGGGGGAGATAGACACGGCTCTTTCCCTTAACCCTGTGCCATTCGTTCTGATAGGCAATGAATTTGAGGGAAAAACCATGGACTTGCCGGAGGCCCCTAATGGCGATCTGTCCAACTGCGCTCCGGGCGGAACTTTATTGGATATAGCGCCGACCATCATAAAACTGATGGATTTACCAGTTAAGAACAAACAACAAGGACATAGTTTGTTTTAAATAAAAAAACAGCTCGCAAAATGAGAGCTGTTTTTTTATTTTTTATTTAAAACACCGAGATTAAAGCATGATATGACCTATCAAACTAAGCACGAAGCCTATCAATGAACCGACCAAAACCTGTTTTGGAGTATGGCCGATCTGTTCCAAAAGCCTTGGGTATGTCTTATCCAGCATCTCGTCTTCCTTCAAATCCTTCACTAAAACATTCAAAGTCTTGCCATGTTGGCCAAGATAGCGACGAAGTCCGACCGCGTCCCTAATGACGATTATGGCAAAAATCAAACTGACGGCAAAAAGAGGGGATTCCAGACCTTCGCGCAAACCGATTATGGTGGCCAAGGAAACGACCAAAGCACTGTGTCCGGAAGGCATCCCGGAATAAGCGACGATGTTCTTAAAACCCAATTTCTGATGATTGGACCTTATGAACGCTTTGGACACCTGGGCGATAAGGCCGGAAAGCAAAGGCAATATC
>CAZPAK010000003.1:0-12827 GCA_964584605.1 uncultured Gammaproteobacteria bacterium | reverse complement strand
ATAAAAAGACCGCTCGTTTGATGTTTTTTTTCATATCTTGAACTTTATCGTTTATTTTAAGGGGATTTTCAACAATACATTGATCACAAACCAGGAAAGGGCGTAAGAGGATATCACTATGACCAGTCCGATGGCGGCCGCTTGGATCATTTTTTTCGCTTTTTCGACCTGTTCTTCATTGCCGCGATCGCTCATCCAAAGAAAACCCCCGTAAATCATCAGCATCATGAATATCACGCCCAGAAAACTCAACCCCAAGGAGATCATCTTGGAAAATATCGGAAGAATGTCGGTGTTCTCTGGTGTTATTTTGTAATTGGCGGCTTGAGCGGCTTTATCCAGAGCGTCTTCGCCTTTGCCGTCGCTGACTTTGAAGGCGTCGTTGAGGTTGGCGGCGCTGACTGACGCGATTGCCAAAGAGAGCATGAGACATACGGTCAAGGCTCCGATTGAGATTTTCGCCCCTATTTTCATAATAAAAGTCTTAATTTATGGCACCCTCTCCAAAGACCGACATCACCAGAACGCTGATGGCAAAGGCTGAAAAAGTCAAAACCAAGCCGATGACGGCCGCCTTCATTATGCCGATGGCCTTTTCCACCTGGCCTTCATTGCCTTGAGCGGTCATCCAAAGGTAGCCGCCATACATCATCAGCATAAGAAAAGCGACGCCGACCAGTCCTAGGACGGAATTGACGATCAAGCCGATGCCGGAAAAGATGTCCGGCTTATCTCCGCCGAACAGCTTTTGACTGGTGTGTCCGGTCTGTTCGGCCGTGGCCTTGAGGCCGCTTTTTCCCATGAAATCCCAAGCCATATCAGTTGGTTTTGGTTAATTGTCCTCCGATGAAGGCGGTTATGGCATAGGCCGCCAAGATGATTATCAGGCCGAAGACGGCCGCTATGATGGTCTGTTTGGCCTTGTCTATAACGCCTTCGTCGCCTTGGGCCAGCATCCATCGCAGACCGGAATAGAATATCAAAACAAAGAAGATGACGCCGACGAATGATAGGATGGTGCCGACGACTCGGCCGGCTATATCGCTAGGGGCGTTTTTGGATGGTGGAATCAGGGCTTTTTGGTTTTTTCCTACCCCTACCGTGGCGTCAAGCCCGAAGTTCTTCGAATCTTGAGCCAGTACGGCTGAATAGCTAAAAAACAAAAACGCCGCTGAAAAGAGGAGAACAGCCGTTTTTATGTGTTTTTTCATAAGATTTTGGTTCTTTCACTGCTCTGGACGCAAGTTTTTCCGTCCAAGGCAGTGGGCCGAAGAAAACGGCCCACCAATTTCCTAAAGCCGGCTTTAGGAACTAAGTATTGCAGGTTGCTTCGAGCAAGCTGTTCAAAACGAAACTGGCTATGCCCCAAGAGGCCAAGATGATCACCAAGCCGATGATACCGGCTACGATTATCTTCTTCGCTTCGCCGACCTGATCTTCGTTTCCAGCCGCGGTCATCCATTTGAAGCCGCCGATCAAGATGATGATAACCGCCAAGATGCCCAAGAAGCCGAGCATGATATTGATTATGGAAGCAGCGATATCTCTAGGATCCCTCTGTCCCAAACCAGCACCGGTGGCGTAATTGAGACCGACATCGACTCCAGCCAAAGCCGGGGTGGCCATCGGAACGGCAATGGTCAGGACCATCGCGAAAACAGTCAAATAACGCAGGATTTTTTTCATAATTCACCTCCCTTCAAAAAAGCGAATAATCGCCTTTTGTTAGATTTATAAACTGTTGATATTTTAGCATATCATTTTGCGGCCGACAATCAGGGCTGATTTTTGGCTGATTATCAGGCTTTGCCTAAACGGTTATTATCGATATAATGAATATAGTCTTTATGTCATCGACAAAGATTCGAAAAAAGACACCGCTTTTGATTTTGGGGCTTTATGCCTTGCTTTTAGCTATTTTTTTCAAGCATTCCCTTGATTATCTCGATCCTGATTTGGGTTGGCATTTGAAATTCGGCCAAGAAATTATAGAGATGGCCGATGTTCCGCGGGTGAATGCGGTCAATTATACTTTGAGCGGCTATCAGTGGGTCGATCATGAATGGCTTTCCAATTTAGTGACTTATGCCGTGTATGCCTCAGCCGGTTATGTCGCGCTGAACCTGTTCTTCGCCTTGCTCGCTTTATCGGCCGTGCTTTTGCAATACAGAATCGCACGGAATTTCTTTTTTCAAGAGAAGAGTTTCGCTTTGCTCGTGTTCTTCGCCTTGCAGCTGTTCGGCGCCTACGCCTCTTTACCTTCTTTGGGCGTTCGGATGCAGGAGTTCACGCTGTTGTTTCTCGGGGTTCTGTTGTTCATTTTCTATGATTATCAGAAAAATCCCAAAGGAAGGGTGGTCTGGTTCTTGCCGCCGCTTCTGTATCTATGGTCTTGCTTGCATGGAGGTTTCCTGCTTGGGCTTGGGCTGGCGTTCTTGTTTCCGGCATTCAAGGCTGCGGAGGCCGTTCTTTTCAAGTTTCGGCACTTTGATTTTTTATCGGGAAGACCCCTTTCTTTTTTGGAGATCCGAAGATTCCTTTTTTGGTCGCTTTTAGCCCTTGCTTCGACCTCGTTCACTCCCTATGGGCTGAAGTTGTATTCTTTTTTGGCCAGCTATCGCAATGATTTCTATTTGGGCAGGATATACGAATGGTTCCATCAATTCAGATATCCTTTTTTCTATCCGCAGCTGATTTTCATTTTGATCGTTGCCGCGATATGGTTATGGTGGGCCTTGAGGACTTTTTATTTCAATCGGAACAAGGCGATCATCAGGGTCTCTCTCTGGGATGTTTCGTTGCTGGCCATCTTTTCTGTTTTGGCCATCAGGTCTCGCCGGCACCTCCCCTTGCTGGCCATGTTCTCGGTTCCGGTAACGGCTTCCTTGCTGGCTGATTTTCTCAACTTGAAATCCCAACAATGGACCGATCGTTTTTTAAAGGACAGAGTCCTCGATCGTCTGGTGGTTGTTTTTTTGACCTTGGTTTTCATTTGTTCTTTGAGCTTGCAATTGGTCAGTGCCAAGTTCACTTTGGATCCTTGGAAGAGTTTTTCCCACGGCTATCCTTATGAAGCGGCCAAATATCTCCAAAGCCATCCGGAATATTCCGGAAGGCTTTTCAATGAATTCAATTGGGGCGGGTATTTGATTTGGGTGTATCCGGGGCGCGAGCTGTTCATCGATGGGCGCTTGCCTCAGGTCGAGTACAAAGGTCACTCTCTATTGGAGGAGTTCTATGCTGTTTTCGAGCCCGGTCAGGCGCAAGAGAAGTTGGAAGAGCATGATATAGAAGTCGTTTTGTTGTCAGCCAAGAAAGAAGAGATTTTGCCGACTTGGTGGGAAAAAAGATTTTTTGGCATAAAAGAATCGAGAGCGGAGGATATTCCGGTCACGGCCTTGGAGGATTATTTGGGATCATCCCCGGATTGGTTCTTGGTCTATCAGGACGAGGTGTCCAAGGTTTTTGTCAAAGGCGAATAAGCCGGTTCGCCGATGGGGCGGATCAGGACATTGAAAGGCCGCCGCCCATGTTTAAATGATTTCATATGAAGGTCGAATTTTGTCTGCCTGTGTACAATGAGGCTTGTATTTTGGAGGCCAATGCCAAAAAGCTTTTGGAATATTGTTTGCGGGCCGATTTTCCCTTTGAATGGAAGGTACTGTTTTTGATAAACGGTTCGACCGACGAATCTTTGAGCATCGCCCGAGCGATCAAGGCCGAGCTGCCCAGTCTGGTCGAAGTCGTCGAGTCCAAAGAAAAAGGGCGCGGCCTGGCGATCAAACGCTATTGGCGAGAGAGCCGCGCCGACATCGTTTCTTATATGGATGTGGATTTAGCTGTTTCCTTGGATGACATCAAGGGGCTGATAGGGGCGTTGATCGATGAGGGCTTCGATCTGGCCATCGGGTCGCGTCTTCTGCCGGAATCGAAGATCAAGAGATCTTTTTGGCGCGAGTTTGTTTCTCATTCGTACATATATCTTTCTCGCCTGCTTTTGGGTCATCGTTTTTCCGATTTGCAGTGCGGCTTCAAAGCCGTCAGACAAGACAAGTTCGCCTTCCTGGCTGATTTTTTGATCAGTAAAAAATGGTTTTTCGATACCGAGCTGATAGTCTTTGCTAGCCGTTTCGGCTTTAAGATAAAAGAGATTCCTGTCAGGTGGGAGGAGAATCGTTATGACCAAAGGCGCAGCAAGGTCAATGTCCTGCGGGACAGCCTTCGTTTTTTGGCTGATGTGATAGGGTTGCGTTGGCGCTTATTAAGGCAAAAAAGGCTGAAATAAGCTGTAAAAAAGTATTCAAAGATTGACCGTTAAGATTCGTGATGATAAGCTTTTTCATAGTTTTATTTTTCAAAGAATATTCCTAATTTAAGTCAGACAATCAAAAGAGGGGTCGTGGAAGCTTTGCTTTTCACGCTCAAGTCGCTGCTTTTTATCAAGTCGTTTTTGGCGGCTTTTTTGGGGCTGATCTTCAAGCCTTTGCTGGTTTTTTTGAAATTCGTATTCTTCAAGATAGTCGTCAGGGTCTATCTGCATTACCTCTTTTTGATCAAGCGGCTGGGCTGGGATAAATTGAGGGGCAATTTCGTTTCTTTTCTCTTGAATCAAAGAACGGTCCACATATTGGTCATAGTGTTGGCGCTTTCAGTCTCTTTTTCCGGCATATGGTCCAGGACAGGACAAGCTAAGACCCTTTCCGAGCAGGCCGGAAAGATGCCTATCGCCAAACTTGTTCTGGGTGAGTTCTCTGAAGCCGTCTATGACGAGAGCGAGTTGATCGAAGAAACGATGGATAAGGCTTCAATCGATACGCATGCCCAATTCAAATATGACGCCGGCCAGGATTTCATCGCCAGCCATCAAGGGATATCGTCTGATGGGTCGATCATGGAAGACGAGGAGGGCAATTTGGTTTTGGGAGGAGAGGATACTTTGGTAAAACCGGAATCGGCCACCACCAAAATCAGCAAAAAGACCAGGAAGGAGCCGATTGAATATGTAGTTCAGTCTGGCGATTCCATTTCTACCATCGCCTCCGATTTCGACATCAGCGTCAACACCATACTTTGGGAGAATGGCCTGACCGCCTATAGTTTGATCAGACCGGGCGATAAATTGGTCATCCTTCCGGCGACGGGAATAAATCACAAGGTGGCCAAGGGGGAGACTTTGGGCGCCATCTCTTCCAAATACAGCATAGGGGCGGAGGAGATAATGGCCGCCAACAACCTGTCCGACGCTTCCCAGTTGGCGCTTGGCCAGAAGCTCTTCATTCCTGGCGGAAAGAAGTATTATGTCGCTCCGCCAGTCACCAAACCGGCGGCCCCGACCTATAATCCGATAACCGTCATCAAAGATTTGATAAGCCCCGATGCCGCCTCAGCTCCCGCCAACAAGATGTTCTGGCCGGTCAAGGGCGTCATTACTCAGTATTTCACTTGGCGCCACCATGGCTTGGATATCGCCAACAAGCAAGGCACGCCGATATATGCCTGTGACGCCGGAACTATCGTCCATTCCGGCTGGAGCAAGGTCGGTTACGGCAACATGATCGAGATCGACCATGGTGGAGGCAAACACACCCGCTATGGCCACTTCTATCAATTATTGGTCAAGAAAGGGGATGTGGTGGAAAAGGGACAAGTCATCGGCTTGATGGGCACCACCGGCAAATCGACCGGGCCGCACTTGCACCTCGAGGTCAGGATAAATAATGTGACTTATAATCCTTTGAGCTATATAAAATAAACTATGCTTAAATTCTTCGGCGGCATGATCGTTTTGGCTTTGGGCATTTGGATGACGGTCAAGTCAGAGTCCTTTCTCAAGGCCTTCGGGCCGATCGCCTGGTTCGAGCGGCACCTTGGCACCGACGGCGGCTCTCGTCTGGGCTATAAATTGATCGGCGTCATCATTGCTTTTTTCGGTTTTATGATCATGACCGGCATGATCGATGGCTTCATGATGTGGCTGCTCTCGCCGCTGATGAGGGGAAGCTTCTGATATGAGATTAAAGACCAACTTACACCTCCATTCAAAAGAGGACGAATACGACGTTTTGAATTATTCCATATTCCAAGCCATCGACCGAGCGGCCGAGCTTGGCTATGAAGTTTTGGCTTGGACTCCGCACCGCCGCGTCCTTTGCCGACCTGAGCACATCGAATACGCCAAAGGCAAAGGCATCATTCTTTTTCCCGGCATCGAGGCCAAGATCGGCGGGCGAGAGGTTTTGTTGATCGATTGCGGCCCAGAGGTCGAGAAGATCAAGACCTTTCCTCAATTGAGGGAATACAAAAAGGCCCATAGCGAGCTTTTGGTCGTCGCCCCGCACCCTTTCTTTCCGGCCAAGACCGTCTTAGCCGAGAAATTGGAGGAGAACATCGACCTTTTCGACGCCATAGAATTGAGCTGGTTCCATACCAGGGATATTGACTTTAATGCTGTAGCCGCTAAAATAGCAGCCAAGCATGGCAAGCCTTTCATCGCCACTTCAGACACCCATCGTTTGGACTGTCTTGAGAGGTCTTACGCTTTCGTCGAATCGGAAAAGGAGCCGGAGGCCGTCAAAACGGCCATAAGGGCCGGGAGGGTCGATAATTTTTCTAAGCCCATAACACTGGTTCAGGCCGCCGTGTTCATGCTTTGGTTGAATTGGAGGCCAAAGACCATTGTCTGGAAGGTCATTAAGAAATTCAAAAGAGCGTTCAAGAGATTGGGCCGTTAGCTTAGTTGGTAGAGCGCCGCATTTGCAATGCGGAGGTCGCCGGTTCAAATCCGGCACGGTCCACAAACAAATCAACCGACGAAAGGAGGTTGATTTTTTTAATACCCAGGAAACCCCGGACAGCGGCTTCTGTATAGGACACCCGTTGCTTTCTATGGGGCCGCTAGTCCGGGGTTTCCTGGATAAGAAAAACGGACAACTTTCGTTATCCGTTTTGTGTTATTGGCGCAGTCGGTCGCAGTACGACCCCAGGGCCAATAATTCTTGGGCTATACCCAGTAAGGCCGAAGAGGTGAAGCGCAACAAATAATTTTTCTTGTTGGGCATGCCGCTGGCTATCCAATCGGCCACATCTTTGCGTTCATGCGGGTGGCAGACGGGGATGCGGCCTCCTTCGATGGCGGCCATAAGCAGAAAGATTTTGGCGCTTTCCATTTTCATAGACCTGAATAGCCACCTACTGCCTTGAGAGTGGTCCTTTACGGCATAGAAATCGACGCAGACTAGGTCCACGCGCGGGATGCCTTTTTTTTCCATGTAAGCCCTGTCTTTGGCCCGTGACCTAAGGCTCAATATCGTTCGGTCGCTGGGAGTTATGAACGATTCGGATGCCCCCCAATAGAAAGGAGTCAAATGCTCCCTTTTCACTCCTTGTTTTTCTAAAATTTCCATGTTCTCCAAGGATGCCTTGATGTTCCATCCTTTTTCGATCAGGGCATTGGCCAAATAAGCCGCTTCTTGATCGTTCGAAAACATAAAAAGGGCCAATTTCTTTTTATTCATATACAACACTCCTTTTCTAAGGTGCGGATAAATTATTTTTATAATACTATAAAAATAGTAAAAAGTCAATAGTCAGAAGCGTTTGACCGTAGCATGGGTTATGATTGTTTGTTCTTGACGGTTCTTATCGGTTTGGCAAGGTGTTATAATGTCTATAAAGAGGCCGAAGCGTGAAAAGGAGGCGAACATGACAGTCGGCAACCTGCAAAGCTATCAGGATGCTCTTTGTTCTTTCGACCTGGAAAGGATCAAGGAGGCTGGGGAGTATTTAAGGAAGTTGGAGAACCTTTGCATCGACAGGAAGGATGAGACGACATTGGCCGGGCTTTCACGCCGGCGCCGCGAGCTTTTGGCCGCCTATCTTTCGATGCAGGGAGAGCTGGAGTCCGTCGTCGACGGCCAAGAGGCCAAAGCATTCGTCGCTCGAGAGATCGATCGTTTGAACCGTCTTCTGAAAGGAGGGCCGAAGGACCTATAACAAGATTCTTTCCGTCGGAAGCAGATCAACCCCTTGTTGAAAGGATGTCTTTGGACAAGGGGTTTTATTTTGTCCATTTGAAGCTTTCGGCAGCTTGTGTCATAACAATTTAACCCTCGTATTCATTGGTTTTCTGTGATATAATCGCCTTATGTCAAAAAAGAAAGGCAAATTAATGATAATCGATGGCAATGCCATCATCCACCGCAGTTTTCACGCTCTGCCGCCGACTTTGCGCACTAAAGACGGTAGGCTGGTCAATGCGGTCTATGGCTTCTCTTCCTTCCTTTTGAAGGCTTGGAAGGAGATCAAGCCGGACTATATAGTTTTGACCTTGGACAAGAAAGGCCCGACCTTCAGGCATGAGAAGTATAAAGAGTACAAGGCCACCCGAGTCAAAGCTCCACAGGATCTCTATGACCAAATACCCTTGGTTAAGGAAGTGGCCAAGGCTTTCAACATTCCCGTCTTCGAACTGTCCGGCTTCGAGGCCGACGATCTGATCGGCACGATATCCAGGACCGTGGATGAAGACGTCGAGAAGGTGATAGTCACCGGCGACATGGACACCATGCAATTGGTCAACCCGCACACCAAAGTCTTTGCTATGGGCCGCGGGCTGTCCGAGAGCGTGCTCTATGATGAGGACAGGGTTCGCGCCCGTTATGACCTGGAACCGAACCAGATGATAGATTACAAAGGTTTGAGGGGCGACCCGTCCGACAACATCCCCGGCGTCAAAGGCATCGGCGAAAAGACCGCCACCGAACTTCTCAAAGAGTTCGTGACCATCGACAATCTCTATAAGCACATAGAAGATGGGGACGAGAACGTCAAAGAGATGATCAAACCCAGGATCCTCGATCTTTTAACGGCACAAAAGGATAACGCCTATATGTCCAAGGATTTGGCGACCATACATACAGATGCGCCGATAAAATTCGATTTGGAAGCCTGTCTGGCCAATGATTTCGAAGTCGACAAGGTCAGTGAGATATTTTCCGAACTCGAATTCAAAACTCTTCTTCCGAGGGTGCAGGAGCTGCTGTCGCTGGGAAGCACGAAAGAGGAATCGGCCAAATCCTCGGCCGACAAATTCGAGAGGAACAGAAAGGATTTCAAATATCAATTGGTGAATGACGAGAAATCATTCAGTTCTCTATTGGCCAAACTCTCAAAGCAAAAAGTTTTCGCTGTCGATACCGAGACCACGGGATTCGATCCGCTGTCCTGCCGCCTTTTAGGGATAAGTTTCTCTTGGAAAGAAGGCGAGGCTTATTTCGTCTCCCTTAAGAAAGGGGAGGGCGCGGCTGGCGCGGCCACGCTTTTCAATTATCAAAAGGAGGCTTCTTTGCTCGATGGCGTGAACGATGTTTGGCTGAAGAAACTCAAGCCGATATTGGAGGACGAGAAAGTTAAGAAATGCGGGCATAACATAAAATTCGACTTAAGGGTCTTGCGCGCCCACGGCATCGATTTGGCCGGCATCGACTTCGATTCCATGGTCGCTTCCTATCTTTTGAATCCCGGCACCAGACAGCACAATCTGGATGCCCTGACTTTCTCTGAGCTTGGTTTCGAGAAGGTTAGCAAGAACGATCTTTTAGGGTCAGGAAAGGATAAGAAGACCTTCGCCGAGGCCGACACCGAGAAGTTGGCCCTGTATTCCTGCGAGGACGCCGATTTCACCAATCGTTTGACGGCCAAACTGGCCAAACAGCTCAAAGAGAAGGATAGCTATGACCTTTTCAAGGAGTTGGAAATGCCGTTGATACCGGTCTTGGCCAAAATGGAGGACAACGGGGTCAAGCTCGACACTGATTTTTTGAACGATCTTTCCAGAAAGTTGAACAAAGACATCTCTTCCCTGGAAAAGAGGATATGGAAGCTGGCCGGCGAGGAGTTCAACATCAGTTCGACCAAACAGCTCAAAGAGATATTGTTCGAACGCCTGGAGATATCGACTTTGAACATCTCTAAGACCAAGACCGGCTTCTCGACCGCCTTCGAGGAACTGGAAAAGATAAAGAACGAGCACGAGATCATTCCGCTGATTCAAGAGTATCGCGAGCTGACCAAACTGGAGTCCACTTATGTTTCGTCTTTGCCGGAATTGGTCAATGGAAAGACCGGGCGCTTGCACGCCTCTTTCAATCAGACGGTGACCGCCACCGGACGACTGTCTTCGTCCGACCCGAATCTGCAGAACATTCCCGTCCGCACCGAACTGGGACAAAGCATCCGCAAGGCTTTTATTGCCGAGAAAGGCTGCAAGATCGTGGCCTTGGACTATTCCCAAATAGAGCTGCGCCTGGCCGCCCATCTGTCCGGAGACGAAAGGATGATCGAGACCTTTGAAAAGGGCAAAGACATCCATACGGCCACGGCCGCCGAGATCAACGGCGTGCCGATAGAGGAGGTGACCAAGGAGATGCGCCGCGAAGCTAAGGCCATCAACTTCGGCATCCTCTACGGACAGGGGCCATACGGCCTCTCGCAAACGGCCGACATTCCCTTCGCTCGAGCCAAGGAGTTCATCGAGAAATATTTCGTCATCTATAAGGACATAAAGAAATACACCGAAGACATGGTCGAGTTCGCTCGCGAGCATGGATATGTCGAGACGATGCTCGGCCGCCGCCGCTATCTGCCGGAGATAGAGTCGCAGGTCCCGGCGGTCAGGTCCGGCGCCGAGAGGATGGCCGTCAACACTCCTTTGCAGGGGACCAATGCCGACATGATCAAGAAGGCCATGATATTGATCGACCAGTTGATAGCCGACAAATATTCCGATTCGGTCAAAATGATAATCCAGGTCCATGACGAATTGGTGTTTGAGATAAAGGAATCCAAAGTCCATGAGGCCGCCGGCCGCATTCAGAATATAATGAGGGACATCCTTCCCTTGAAGGTACCGGTGGTGGTCGATGTCGAGATCGGCGACAATTGGGGAGAAATGAAAAAAGTGGAGAATAAAAGATAAAAAAAGACAGCCCATGTTCGGCTGTCGCTGGCTTTGTCAGTTTAAGATTTTTTAGTAAAACAAAAATGGATTTCCACGCAGATGGCCACGAAGACGGCCATGGCGACAGATACTATCACCGGGGTCATTAGGCCAAAGATGCAGCCGGCGGCCAATCCTTTGTACCAAGGCCAATCCGGTAGGCCGAATAATATTTTACCAGCTCCGGCGGCTCCCGCAAATCCGCAGATAAAGAATCCGAAGAAGCCTGGAAATAGGCCGGCGATGGCGGCAAAACCGCAATAGCTAAAAAGGGAATTGAAAAACTCAAGAGAATCGCGAAAGAAGCATTTGATAGAAGCGCGGTTCGGCATCAATATCTCCTTTGTGGTCATGGAAAAGAACGAATTCGTATAATATAATTTTTTATAATATTTGTCAAGATATGAAGGCGAAATACATCAATGGTCTGGTCAATAAGAACTTGGCTTTCATCGGTCTGGGGGCCGAAAACCTCTCTTTCATCAAGTTTTTGTTGAAGAACAAAGTGGTTTGTCGCATCACCGTTTGCGACCCTAAGTCGGCCGCCGAACTGGGCGACAGATTTTTGGAGATAAAACAGCTGGCGCGCAAGAACAAGATGTCCAAGATCGCCATGATGACCGGCAAGAACTATGACGCCCGCCTCACCGATTTCGATATCGTTTTCCGCTCTCCTGGTTATCCGCTCTTCTCCGCCAACTTAGTCAAGGCTCGCAAGGCCGGTGTCATCATCGACAGTCCGATGCGCGTCTTTTTCAAGGTCTGCCCGACTAAGAATGTTATAGGCGTCACCGGATCAAAAGGTAAGGGGACGACATCTTCTCTTATATATGCCATCCTCAAATCAGCGAAGAAGGATGTCTATCTTGGAGGCAATATCGGCGTTGCGCCTTTCGACTTCTTGGAAAAGCTGAAGAAGGGGAGCTTAGTCGTTTTAGAGCTGTCCAGTTTTCAGTTGGAAGATTTGGATTCCAGTCCGCGCATCGCGATCCTCACCAATATATATAAAGAGCATTTGGCTCCGGCCGATCCGGCCAACCCTAACTATCACAAGTCGAGCAAAGTTTACTGGGAGGCTAAGGCCAATATTTTTAAGCATCAAAGAAAGACCGATTTATTGGTTGTCAATGAAAAACTAAAAGCTAAAAGTAAAAAATCAGAAATCAACGCGAAGGTCGTTTTTTATGGCAAGTCTGAATTGTCCAGCTCTTTGATAGGTGATCATAACAAAGAGAATATCGCAGCCGCCGAAGAGGTGGCCAAGGTGCTGAAGATAAAAAAGGAAACAGTCGCCAGGGCTGTGAAGGTTTTCAGAGGTCTGCCTCATCGCCTGGAGTTCGTCGCCGAAAAGAAAGGTGTCAGATATCTCGACGACAGTTTTGCGACCATGCCCGAGGCCAGCATCATCGCTTTGCGCTCGTTCGATGTTCCGGTCGTCCTCTTGGCCGGCGGAGCCGATAAGGGTTTGGACTTCAAATCCTTCGCTAAGGAGATAAAGAAGAGGGTGAAGGCCTTGATACTCTTTTCCGGCAAAGGCAGCGACAGGCTGAAGAAGGCCCTGTCGGCCATCGGATATGGCGTTTGGGCGGAGGTCTGCACCATGGAGGAAGCCGTTCGTTTGGCCGCCGGGGTCAGTGAGAGGGGCGAAGTCGTGCTGCTTTCGACCGGTTGCGCCTCATTCGGCTGTTTCAAGAATTATAAAGAAAGGGGCGATAAGTTCAAACAAGAGGCGAAATCCATTAAATAGGAAGGCAAAAGCTGGGCCGCGAGTGGCCCAGCTTTCTTTTTTCGATAGTTTAGAATATCGCCTTTTAAATGCTATAATGTATAT
>CAZPAK010000002.1:9753-13259 GCA_964584605.1 uncultured Gammaproteobacteria bacterium | reverse complement strand
CCAATACTCCTTAAAATAGAGTTGATTACATTAACCAGTTTAATTATAAAAAAATACCGCCGATTCGTCAAAAACGAATCGGCGGAAAAGGAAACGAGAAAAAAGAAAAAGAGCTTAAACTGCTGCGAAACGGGAGCGCAAACTGCCGAAGGAGTCCGACAGACCGCACCAGCCGACGCGGACCCCGCCGAAGTAGAAGTAGACGTGCGGCACACCGCCATCAGAAAAACGCGAACCCGAACACATCGTGACACTTTGAACATCCAAGTGTCCGCCTGTTTCAGAAAAATATTTCAGCTCATAAATAAGCCGTTCTAGACAGGTGATGCCAGTGATACCGCGCTTCGCCAAATCTTCAGCTGAGATATTTTTCAATTCTTCGTCAGCCTCGACTCGGTTGCGGATACGGATCGCGTAAGACTCATTTGGCCAGCGATCATTTTTATCGATTGCTTTATCCAAGTCATCGGCATAAGTCCAAACATTGAACTTTTTGCGCATAACGTTAATCACCGCGCCGTAAGTTAAACGCTGAGCAAGAACGATAATCCGGTCAAGACCTTTTTGCCAGACCGGAATTTTCACGCCGGACAAATCGACATTTAAGTCGAAATAGTCAAGATAGAATCTTTTCCATTCGGCAATCGAATCGCTGGAAAGCTCGCCGATGATTTCCGCCAGCGCTTTTTGCGCTCTTGTCCGCAACTCATCGCCGCGGCCAAGCACGTTTTGCGCCGCATCCTTGCCGATCGACAGCCTATCCAAAAAATCTTCCGTACTGTCGCCAACCAGTCGACTCAACTGCTTTTTCTGACCAGAGGTAATCAATGTTTCCATTGTTATCCCCTTTCTTTTTTTGAATTTGTCCGAATCGCTCGGCACCGGCGTTCCGCCCAAGGCGGACAAGCCTATTTTGGGCGAAAACATTTCAATGTACCGTCTAACATTAGCACAAAAATAAAAAAATGTCAATCGTTTTGACATTTTTATGGCTAACATTGTTTATTTAAATAAATTTCTTATTTTCCGCCTCATTCCCTAAAAAACATTCTCTTCTTGAGAGGAGTGCCGGAAGGGCGGGGTGTGTTATTTTTTTATTTTAGAAGGTTCTCATACTTCCCTGCCTCATTCCAGAGAATTTCAAAGACAGTTTTCATCATCTTGGCGATTACCGCGCTTTCTACCACTACGGCGTGGTTATCTTTTTCAAAAGAATAGAGCACGACTTTGTTGTTATAAATATCAAAGCCGCTCGCTTCCAGACGATAACCCTCCGGCAGGACGCGGACTTGCAACGTGCCGCTCGGAGCCAAGTCGTTCATCTTGGGAATGGTCTTCAAGCTATACGGCGTAGCGCGCAAGATCATTTTGATCTTTATCTTCTTGCCGGCGCGCTTTTTGATATAGGCATCGATCCAGCCCGGAATCGCGTTAACGAAACTCTCGCCTTCGCCCAAGATACAAACTTCTTTGGCCTCATTCAAAATATCCGACAAGGCCGTCTTCAATCCTTCCGCGCCCTGAAAAAAACTGACGCCCGGGCGCCCGC
The DNA here is from genome assembly GCA_964584605.1 of uncultured Gammaproteobacteria bacterium. Taxonomy (GTDB): domain Bacteria; phylum Patescibacteriota; class Patescibacteriia; order Patescibacteriales; family WJLG01; genus JBAZHE01. The sequence goes on along the minus strand of CAZPAK010000002.1, from coordinate 11,710 downwards.
GGCTGATATCGAAAAGATTCTTCAGATCCGGCAAGATCGCCGTGATGCTCTCTTTCTTCTCCTCCAGCAAACTCAATAATTTCTCCGGTCGCACGGCTTTGAAAATAGTCTTTTTGCCTTTTTTGCTTTGGCCGACCAAACCCAGCTTCATCAATCTTTCGAAGATGGGATAGCTGGAAGTGCGATTGACGCCGGCGTGGCGGGCGATGCGATCGACCGTCGATTCCTCCAAAGCCAAAGTCGAGCAATAGACCTTAGCCTCGTGCTCGGACAGGCCATAACCCATCAATGCCTCTAAAATCCTCTCGTTCTTCATATCTTTATTTATTGAAGACGGCCCTGGTCAATGGACCGAAATAACCGCTGGCCGGATCGATCTTTTTCGCTTTTTGGAATTTTATCAAAGCCGCTTTGGTGGCCGGACCGAAATATTCGGTCTCACGCCCCGCACTGCCGGAACCGGACTTGGCCACGATGAATCCTTGCGAATTCAAATATCTTTGCAACTCCTTGACCTCCGCGTCCGTCTTACCCAAAGACAGATTCTTTTTGAAGACATATTTTTTGACCGCGACCGTCTTGATCGTAGCGCCGGCCGGAACAGGGGTGTTCTTGCCCAAGGCCGCCATCAGGCTCTCATAAGGGTTGATGGCCGTCTTGTCAGGTCTCCTGATCTCGAAATGCAGATGCGAGCCGACATTCTCGGCATTGCCCGAATCACCCATCCAACCGATCAACTGCCCCTTCCTCACCGCCGATCCGCGGCCAGTGAACGGCGCATAGGCATTATCAACACCCCCTAAGCCATCATCGGTCCCAGGAGTGTCGTTGTTCACATGAAGATAATGATAAGTGTAGCCATCGGCGTCCTTTAAGGTTATGGCATAGCCCCAAGAAGCCTCTGGAATCTCTATGTCGGAGACTACGCCGTCGATGGCAGAATATAATGGAGTCATCTTCTTGCCCATCAAATCGTTAGCCTCGTGAGAGCGGCCGCCGGAGCGAGAATCGCCGAAATCGTTTTGAAAGGTCGCCGTCTTCTCGGTCGGAAAAAAAATGTCTCTGGTTTCGGCCAAAGCCATCGCCGGCAGAGAGAACAAGCAAAAAAATAAGATAAAAGGCCTTAAAATCGATATTTTTTTCATTTTCATATTGTTCTATCCTAATATTTAACACTTTAGCGCCAATACTGGCCATTCAGCGCCATCCCCTATATAATGATACACCCCAAAACGCCAAAACAAAACATCGCCAGAAGGTCGGGCGATGGTCTATATGGGTGGCTAGAGGGAATCGAAGGGGTTAAACCCCGTCTCCCCAGAAGGACTTAAAGCATTAACTAAACCCATAGCCTCATTCGTACTTAATGATTTGAATAAATCCCAACCGCCTTTTTAGAGATTTCTCTCATCCTCGTAACCATCACATATAAAAAACACCGGCAAAGGCCGATGTTTTTTATATGGGTGGCTAGAGGGAATCGAACCCTCACCGTCGGGACCACAACCCGATGTACTAACCGCTATACTATAGCCACCATAATCGACTATTGGCCGATCGGCCAAAGCTTTAATTGTGGTTTTCAGTCTAATCGTTTTCGTAGCGAGAACATTAAAATTGGAGATAGAATTTTTATTGTTTTTTGAGTCGTATCTACATACGGCGAAAAAAACTAAAAAATTATAGCCCAATTTTAAGGTTCGCAGTAGAAAAAAGATTAGACTGAAAACCACTCAAGTACGCCCAGTAGGAATCGAACCTACATAACCAGCTTAGAAGGCTGGTGTTCTATCCATTGAACTATGGGCGCAAAAATAATATCTACTCAGGTATACACCATTATTGCGCCTATCAAGTATCCCCTTGTCCTTACGGACAAGATCCATTGCCCCGCACGCTCCAATTCTTGGAGCTGCGGGATCAAGCCGCTCGCACGCGGCCGAAACTATGGGCGCAA
>CAZPAK010000002.1:0-9653 GCA_964584605.1 uncultured Gammaproteobacteria bacterium | reverse complement strand
ATTCTTGGAGCTGCGGGATCAAGCCGCTCGCACGCGGCCGAAACTATGGGCGCAATAACCACCCCTTCCAGTCCGTTCCTTGTCTTGCGGGCGATAAACAAAAATTGCCTTTCACGGGCAACATCGATAATTTAACAAAAAGGCGTTAAAAAGTCAATATTGCCTAAGCCTTCCTCTGTCTGACCGCCTCGAACAGCAAAATCGCCGCACTGACCGAAAGATTCAAAGAGTCCACAACCCCCTTCATGGGAATCTTTATATACTTATCGGCCTCCTCGCGCCAAAGGTCGGACAGGCCGGAATGCTCCGCGCCGAGCACAAAGGCGGTGCCGGCCGAATAGTCGCATTCATAGAAATCATTCTTGCCCCGCTTGGAGGTAGCGTATGATTTTATACTCTTCTCCTTCAACCAGGAAATAGTCTCTTCGACAGAAGCTTTGACGATTCTATGGTCGAAGACCGATCCGATCGATGAACGGATGGCGTTCGGATGATAGATGTCGAGCTGCGGATCGTTGACTATGACCAAATCCACTCCGGCCGCATCGGCCGTACGCATGATGGCCCCGAAATTACCGGGCTTCTCCGTGCCCTCAAGCACCAAGACTAAAGGATTTTCAGGAAGCTGCAAATCAGCCAAAGATGCCGACCTCTCCAAAAAAATGGCGATATAGCCGTCCGGAGTCTCGCGATAAGTGATCTTCTCGAAGACCTCGCGCGAAACATTGGCGATCAATCTCTTATCCTTGTCCACGCCGAAGAAGGACGGATTCTCACCTCCATACTCGCCGCAATAGAATATCTCGACCATGGACAGGCCGGCCTTCATGGCCGCCCGCACCTCTTTATAGCCCTCGACCAGGATGACGCCTTGTTTACGCCTTTCCGAAGGCTTAGCCAGCTTCAAGACATTCTTTATCTTCGGATTGTCGACGCTCTCGATGAAATAAGCCATATCATTTTTTACCTTTCTTCTCGCTCAAATAGACTAAATAAGAATAGACTATCGTGCCGAACAATATTATCATAATGGCAAAAACGAACAAGGGCAAGCGCAGAGGCAAAGGAACCAATCCGGACAAAGCAATCAGGGCGCCGGAAAGCATGAAGGCCTTGCCGCCAAAACGATGGGTCTTGTTCCAAACCTCTTCGCTGGACATGGTCCAAGGGGTTCTGATGCCGACGAACCAATTGGGTTTGATCTTGCCCATATAATTGCCCATAATCAAGAACAAGAGACCTATTAAAGACGGAACTAAAGCGCCGACATTCAAATAGACCCCCAAATTGCTGACCGAAGCAATGAAATATATAATGACCATTATCCCTAAAATCAAATTGCGAAAGACATCGTACACCTTGGAGAACTCGACATAACGATTCTTCTTCGGGTCGAGCATCGGCAAAAATAGGAATAGAAGATAGATGCCGGAAAGCAGGCCAGGGAAGAAGAAGGCGGCGAAGCCTTTGCCGCTCCAGCCATCCGGCTGTCCGGCCACATTCCAATGAGTGACGACTCTGTCGGGGAAGTGACGATAAAAATAGAATGAGGCCGCCCAAGAGAGAGTTAAAAGTAAAAAGGAGAGAATCTCCGATTTGATTGTGGTCTTGATTGGATTCATATTGATTAGTTGATTATTTCTTCTTAAAGATTTTGACCAGTCCCTCAGCCACTTCCTCGAACACGCTCAAATTGAGCGAATAGATCTGCTGTTGGCCGTCTCGCCTAACACTGACCAAATCAGTGTCCTTCAAAACGGAGAGGTGATGGGACAGCGACGGGGCCGTGATGGAAAAATGCTTGCCGATCTCGCCGGCCGCCAAATCGCGCTTCTTGAGCAATTCCAGGATGCGGATGCGAGTGGGGTCGGATAGGGCGGAAAAGGTTTTGGCCAAAGACATAATTATTAGATATTTAGACAACTATCTAAATAGTACTCATTTAAAATCATTCTGTCAAATTAAAAAGACCCTTCTTGGAAGAAGGATCTCTGGACCTTTAAAGAAGGGCGTTTTTTATTCCAGCACAAAGACCGTACAGGGAGGGGTAGCTGATCAAAAGCCCGAAAAAAATACCCAATAGTATCGGAGAGAGAAACAGCCTAGCCTTTTTGAAAAAGGCGGCCAAGACCGAAGTCAACAAAGAAATGCCAAGCAGAATTCCCCCGCTCCAAGCGATTCCGGGCCAAAAATGGCCACCCCGTCAACCGTTGACACCGCCGAATATCAAACCGACGACCACAGTCACCAAAAAAGTAAAGAAAAAAAGTCCGCGGCAAAAACGATCTTCGTCCGGGACATAGATGTCTTCATGCTTGCAAGGGACCGGTGATCTGGACATAGAAACCCCTTTCAAGAACGAATAATGAAATTAATGAGCGCCCACCTTAAAAACGAGGCTGAAGAGAAGGAAAGAAAAAAGGAAAGCGCCCAGCCGATGAAGCAACCTGATATGACATACAGATAAAAAGCCATCGAAGCCGCCATTCGCCCCAGGAACACTACCAGCAAAACAATCAAAACCGCCAATGCCGGCAAAATCGAAGATGCAATGGCGGAATCAGGCCAAGCTACGCCGGCGAATCCTAAAGCCGCTCCGCCGATAAAGCCGCAAACGCAGCCTATAAAACCGAATAGCAAATGAACGATTTGAGACTCCGGCAAAGATTCTTTAACCCTATCCATAATTTACCCTCCATTCTATTTTAAAGGTACGACTGAAAATTAACAATAAAAAACAAAAAAGTCAATCACATCAACCCCATCGTATAATAATCGACCGGCGCGTAGTCATCAGTCAGAATCGGCATGTCCGCGTCTATGGGCCGGCGCCAATGCAGATCCAGATACCCCTTCAGTTCGGCGCTATCGGCGCGCAAACCGCCACTCCATTTCTTCTTCAATCCGACCAATATCAGATTCTGATGCCTGGCCGGATCCATTTGATAGACCTGGAACAGAAAAAGCTGAGGGAAGACATCCTGATAAGTGGCATATTCGGCGCGCAAAAACCTCCCGTTCTGGCCGTCGATGGCGGAAATCACATTGACTATGACCACCCCGTCATCAGACAAAGAGTCGTACATCCTCTCGACCGCTTCGCGAGTGGTCAATTGATAAGGAATGGACATTTGGGAATTGAAGGCATCTATATATATGGCGTCGTATTTCTTTTTGTTGCGATTCAAAAAAACCCTCCCATCATCATGGAAAACAGAAAGCCGATCGCTGTCCGGAAAGTTGAAATACTTTTTGGCCGCTTTCGTCATGCCAGGATCGATCTCGACCACATCCAAAAAGGCCTCGCCGTGCTTTTTTAAAAAATCCTTGGGATAGGAATAGGCCGCTCCGCCGATGACCAGGGCTTGCTTTATGTCAGGATTGAAATAATCGGCCAAGCGATAGTATTTGGTATAGCGAAAGACGAGATCGTCATCCTTGTCCAAAAACATGCCGGACTGCACAGAAAATGGATCAGTCTGCAAATTCAAAACCGGACGATGATCGACCGGCTGGCCGGGAAATATCCGAATGCGGCTGTACTGCGTATCCAGATCCACCAATTTGTCCGGCCTGGACTTAAGACTGAGCCATAGAGATACAAGCAGTGCGGCGAAGAGAAGAAATGAGAACAAAGCCCTGACCTTGAAGAATTTTCCGGAATAGACGATGAGAGAAACTATCATCAATACGATGGCGACAGAATACAGTACGCGGCTAGTGCCGAGGAAAGGGATAAGGATGAATCCGGCGGAGAAGGTGCCGACGATGCTGCCGACCGTCGAGATGGCATATAGATTGCCGACCGTACTACCGGAAGAGTCGAGCGATGACATTTTCAAACGAGCGGCGTAGGGCGAAACGATGCCCAAGAGAAAGCTGGGCAAAGAAAAAATCATCAAAGTCGCTAAAAACGAACCGAGATATATGTTGTGAATCGTTTTTTGAATCGCCTCCAACAACCAAGAGTTGGTCAATATCACAAAAAACACCAAAATTGAAGCTGCGAATATCACCGCCGAAAGAGTCCTAGGGTCGGCCGACTTGTCGGCTAGGCGGCCGCCATACCAATATCCCAAACTCAAAAAACCCATGACCACGCCAATCAAGGTCGTCCAAACGACGATTGAAGTCCCGACATAAGGGGCCAAGACCCGCGAACCGACAAGCTCCAAGACCATCAGGCAGGCGCCACAAAGGAAAACCGCAACCTCAAGAGAATATTTTTTCATATTTTTATAAACAGAGAACAAGGATGCTTATAGCCCCTTGTTCCAAGTTCTAAGTTCGATTTTTACGGTCAGCCCTATCCGAACATCAACCAGCCGGGCTTGAAAATCAATAATATGCCCACCAATAACATTATTACTCCGCCGACTATGCCGGAATAACGGGTGTATTTGGAAGATATCCCTTTGAGCCGCAAGGTCATCATGGCGATCACAAAAATCAAGATATCATCGGCCATGAACACTAAGATATACGAAGCTAGATAGAGATAATATTCCCATGCCGGCAAGTTAGAAAGGGCCAAAACTTGGGTGTATATGGCCGGCAGGCCGGCCGAACAGACCAATTCCACCAAATTGACGGCCGCCGCTAGAACGACGATGCCGCCCAGGGCAAAATAGAACTTGTCAGTGGAGACTATCCTCTTCAAACGCTCTATAGTCTTTTTCTTGCCTTCCGAACCGACGACTTCGCATTGTCCGGCCTTGTTGGCGAAGAACTCCTTGATATGATAAGCGCCGCTGACCAAGGCGGCGACGGCGACGGCGATCCTAACCCAAAAGACGAAGCCGAGGAATAAGAAAAGATTGAGCCAAGCGGATAGAAAGAGAAAATAGACCAAGCCGGAAGTGAGGATGAAAGCCGATCCCAATATCCACATCTTCTTCCTGTCCTGCATGCCCAATAGCAGGCTGATCAAGAATATCAGCACCCACATGGCACAAGGATTGAAGCCGTCCATGGCAGCGATCAGCAAGGTCAAGATCGGCAATGACAAAGTTTTAACATCGACCTCGCCCAATAAAGGGATCCTAATCTTCTGAGGCAAATCGTTCGCGACCGTAGTCGTCGCCTGGCAACCGACATCAGCCGGCTGCTGATCCTCCAATATCGGGGAAATGAAGTCTTGACACTTGTCATCGGCCAGATACTCTCTGATCGCCGACTCGATCTTGGCGCCAGTGGTCGAGTCACCTTGATAGCCGACGAACGACTTATCGCTGATGATAGCAACTGGGACGCCGGAAGTGTTTATGCCCAAGCGTTTGGCGGCCTCGGAAAGGATCCTGGCATTATCGCCATTCTTCCAAACCTCAAAGCGCTTTATCTCCAGTTCGGGATATTTCTTGCTGATATAAGTGTCGAAATACACCTCTTCCTTGGCGCAATGAGGGCATCCGTCGCCATAGAAGAAATACAAGACCTTATCGCCATGGGCCGAAGCCGGACGAACCAGGATAAAAACGAATAACAACGGCAAAAAAATCTTCAGTATGATATTTTTCATATATAGAGAATGAAAGGTTGTTGACCCGTAAAGACAATTTACCGCATTTCACCCAAAAAGCCAAGCTAAGGAATCAGCCTGGACTGCCAATTGCCAGTGGAAAGACTTTCCGGCAAAGCCGCCTCTTTCACGGAAAAACCGCCGATGGCCGTGCGCCTCAATTCTTTAAGATGAGCCCCGCACCCCAACTCAGCTCCAATGTCATGGGCCAGCGACCTGATATAGGTGCCGCTCGAGCATTTCACTCTGACCTTAAGTTCCGGCCAAGCATAATTCAAAATCTCCAATTCATATATCTCCACATCGCAAGGTTCGCGCTCTATCTCCTTTCCGGCCCTGGCCAATTCATAGAGTTTTTTGCCGCCAACCTTCTTGGCGGAGAACATGGGCGGAACCTGTTTCTGCTTTCCCAAAAAATCCTTTAGCGCTTTCTCGACGATGTCGGCGCCGATGACGGGACCGCCATATCTCGAAGTCACTTCGCCTTCGGGGTCGAAAGTGGAGGTCGTCGAACCAAGGGATAGCGTGGCTTCATATTCCTTGTCTTGTTTTAAGAACGAACCAAGCCTCTTAGTGGCTTGCCGGCCGATTCCCATTATCAAAAGTCCGGAGGCGAAGGGGTCCAGAGTTCCGGCATGGCCTATCCTCTTGATCCCGGTCAAACGGCGCAAAAAAGACACCATGCCGTGAGAGGTCGGCCCAGCCGGTTTGTCCAATAGAATGAAGCCTGATGCTTGTTCTTCCATATATTGGAATACTACCCGCTTTGAAGCGGTTTTGGCAAATAAAAAGCGACCCTCTTACAAGAGTCGCCAATGAAGCGTGTCAGCGTTTTGATTTTACGCCCCAAAGTTGAGGATTCTTTTCCAGTTCCAATAAAGCCTTCTCAATCTCATGCGGCAAAATAAGATGTTTCTTGGCGAAAGGAAGGTAATGTCCCCTGGTCTCCTTGATTTTTCTTCTCACCTTGGCCGGAGAACAATCCCAAAGGGTCAAAAGATTGTCTAACCGGTCCGGTAATTTGATCAAAAAAAATTCTCGCGGAGCATTGATGAAGCGCTCGTGGTATATGGTTTTATCCGTCTTGGTCAACCAATCAACCAGACAAGCCACTTCCTCGCCGAACGATAGACGAACCTTCTCCACCGTCCAAGATTTTATGTCCTCAACTATGTCGTGGAGCAGACAGGCCGCGATCATGTGATAGTTGGTGACATAGAGATAATCGATGGCGATAATGGTTACCCGGCGAAGATGTTCAAAATATCTCTCCCCGCTCTCGCGATAGAACTGCTTGAACTCGTCCTTGGCCGTATCATACGCTCTTTCTATCAAAATATAGCGTTGATCGGAATAAGGAAATAAGCGCTTGATCCTGGCGAAGAAGGTCTCTCGATTCTCCGCCGACTTAAGGAACATCATTTCGGGAATCATAAGAACCTCCTTTTCTCAATGTTTGAATGAACTTAACTGAAGATTGACACAAAACGGCAAAAAAGTAGAGCCCGCCGGGTCTATTCGGCGGGCTCTGTATTATTTTATCCTTATCTCCAACCTATCCCCTATACTCAAGTTTTTTTCAGTTGCCAGTCCAGCATTCATTTCGACCACATACCTGGCCGGAGCGATGGCCTCATATGCCGGGCAGACAGCCGCGCCGCAAGGTTGAAAATCGTTTTTGATGTCGACGATCTTGAAATCGGAAGAGATAAACACCAAATCCAAAGGGATCAAAGTGTCCTTCATCCAAAAGGACAGGCGGTCGTCCTCTTGAAAGACGAACAGCATGGCTCGATCGTATGCCAGCTCTTTGCGTTTCATCAACCCTTGGCGGTGCTGATCAGATGTCAACGACAACTCGGCCCTAAGGCTCAAATCTCGGCCAGGGAAAGATATATCAGCCTCCCGGCCGCGGCCGCCGGCGAAGAAATACTGCCCCAAAAGGAGCACTCCCCCAATGGCCAAGGTGGCGATCGCCAACAAAATCGTCTTTTTGAATTTTTTCATTTCTTTTCAAAAGGATTAGATGAATTGAAATCGGGCAAGAAAATATCGGCGGAGTCCGCCTCCTGCACCCAGCCGTTCTCAAGCCCAATCTCCCACTTGCGATCATCGATCGCGGCCACTTCATCTTCCAGGACGCGGCGATTTATCTCGTTGAAAGACTTGGCGCCATAGACCGGATTGTATTGGCTCATCAAACTCAAATGAATGCCTTTATCGATAGCGGCCAATTTTTCCAAAGCCAATAGTGAATTATTTAGGTTGCCAGGCAATATCATATGTCTGACTATCAAACCTCTTTTAGCCAAACCATTTTCGCCTATCTCCAATTTACCGACCTGCCTGTACATCTCCCTGATCGCTTTATCGGCGACCTCGGAATACTTCAGGGCATGGGAATATTTGACCGCCGCCTCATCATCGCCGTATTTGAAATCTGGGAGGTATATATCAATCAAGCCCTCCATATCTTTGATGGCGGAAACCGATTCATAGGCATTGGAGTTCCAAGCGATGGGAATCGACAACCCCTTGGCTTTGGCGATTGCGATCGCCTCCTTTATCTGCCGCCGCCAAGGCGTCGGCGTCACCAAGTCGATATTGGCCGCGCCGTCGGATTGCAATTTCAACATGATGTCCGCCAACTCTTCTATGGAATATAGATCGCCCAGATCTTCGTGGGATATCTGCCAATTCTGACAGAACGCACACTTCAGATTGCAGCCGGAAAAAAATATCGCCCCCGCGCCAAGCTTTGCCGTTTGCGGTGAAGCTTGCCCTGAGCTTGTCGAAGGGTTACTTTGAACTTCGCCGACCAACGGCGGCTCCTCGCCGAAATGTTTACCGTACCAAGCGATTTTGATTTTGCTATTCATAATCAATGGCTTGTGTTGAATCCTGCTCGAGATATCATTAAATCTATATTCTCGTTGCTGTTCTCAATGCTTATTTCAATGCCGGGATTTATCGATATCCAAACCCTAAAAATCTCGTCGGCGAAAGCCTGGCCGATTGAATTTATATGCTTAAAATCCAACACCACTCGCTTGAATTCTTCCAGGCCGGCCATCACCCTTCTGGCCTGAGACCTAGAAATATAATAACTGCCTATTTTATATAAGCGAACGGCGACACGAGTCTTGTCGAATTCATAACTATCTCCGGAATATTCATCAAAAACGGTCTTTATCTCCAAATCAGAATTTTTGCTTATCGCAAAGAACACCCTTGTCCCCTTCTCTGAAGACATGATATCGGAAATGAAGATATCATCGACCAAATTGTTGAAGATGATTCTTTTTCGGCCGCTGGCAATTACCAAAGAATCTCCGACTTTGGAAGTGAAAAAAATGCCTTCGCCACTATGCCTCTCGGGAGCGGTGGTCTGTTTGCCCTTTAAAAGATCCTGAACAGCCTCTATTTCAGAAACCAATCCTTTGTTTTTCATTATATTATTAAAGATACCGACCCCAAAATCCTTCACTGAAAAAAAGATCAATTCCTCCCGGGAAACGAATTTTATCTCTATGTTCTCGGAGCGTGAATGATCTATGGCATTGTTCAACATTTCAGAAAAAGCATAGTCCAATATTTTTTTAACATTATCCTTTATGCCATTGAAAATTCCCGTGTCCCTCTTAATCTCTTCTAAGACCGCGTGCTCCGACAAAGATTCATTCTTGTATGTCTTGGAAAAGGATAAAATCCTGCCCTTGGCCGAGGCCACCGCATCTTTATCGGCCAAAACATAAACGGAGCGATTGGTCCTTCCCAAAAGAATGATTCTTCCCTCCTGCCGCAATTCTTGCAAAAACCTATTCAAATAAGCCCTGGTGAATCCCAAGCTTTTGACCAAGTCAGAAGCCTTCACCTCTTTCTGTTTCTTTATTTCCTGCAAAATCAAATCTTTCAACTCCGCATTCTTCATAAGTATTTACATTATTGTATACAAGTTTATTTTATCAAAAATATAAAAACTTGTCAACAATATTGTAAACAATCGGCTAATATATAACAAAAGGCGGACTTTTACGAAAGTCCGCCTTTTGATTTCTTTGTCGGGGTACTGGGACTCGAACCCAGAACCTCACGCACCCGAAGCGTGCGCCATAGCCAATTAGGCCATACCCCG
>CAZPAK010000001.1:0-14012 GCA_964584605.1 uncultured Gammaproteobacteria bacterium | reverse complement strand
TTTGACCGCGGCTATCCTTGCGGTTTTGGCCGCTAAGGGCTTGGTCGCTTCCAATAAGACCGTCGATCAGATTGATTCGGCTCCGGAAGAGAAAGCTCGCGGCATCACCATCAACACCGCTCATGTCGAGTACGAGTCCGAAAAGAGGCACTACGCCCATGTCGACTGCCCGGGCCACGCCGATTATGTTAAGAACATGATCACCGGCGCCGCGCAGATGGACGGAGCTATTTTGGTCGTGGCCGCCACTGACGGCCCGATGCCTCAGACTCGCGAGCACATCCTTTTGGCTCGCCAGGTCGGCGTCCCTTACATCATCGTCTTCTTGAACAAGTGCGATATGGTCGAGGACAAAGAGCTCATCGACTTGGTCGAAGAGGAGGTTCGCGATCTCTTGAAGCAGTACCAGTTCCCCGGCGACACCACCCCAATCGTTCGCGGCTCTGCTTTGCAGGCTTTGAACAATCCGACTGGCGAGTGGGGCGACAAGGTCATGGAGTTGGTCGGTCACATGGACACCTACATCCCTGAACCGGTTCGCGACATCAAGAAGCCTTTCTTGATGCCTATCGAAGACATCTTCTCCATCGAGGGTCGCGGCACCGTCGTGACCGGCAGAATCGAAAGAGGTGTTTGTAAGTTGAATGATGACGCCGAGATCGTCGGCATCAAGGACACTCAGAAGACCGTCATCACCGGTATCGAAATGTTCAACAAGCAGCTCGATGAGGGCCGTTGCGGCGATAACGCCGGCGTGTTGCTTCGCGGCACCAAGAAGGACGATGTCGAGCGCGGCATGGTTTTGGCCAAGCCGGGTTCCATCACCCCTCACACCGAATTCGACGCCGAGGTCTATGTTCTGACCAAGGAAGAGGGCGGACGCCACAAGCCGTTCTTCAAAGGCTATAAGCCTCAGTTCTATATCCGCACCACCGATGTCACCGGCGAGATCGAGCCCGCTGCCGGCGTCGAGATGGTCATGCCTGGCGATACCACCAATTTGAAGATCAAATTGATATATCCTATCGCTTTGGAGGAGAAGATGAAGTTCGCCATCCGCGAAGGCGGTAGAACCGTCGGTGCCGGTGTGGTCACCAAGATCATAAAGTAAGTAGATGTTTTTCCGGCCGCAGCGCTCGTTGCGGCCGGGTGTAATGTCCATTTATTTAATTTAAATTAGTCAGGAAAAGCCATGACTGCCGAAAAAATCAAAAAAGAAGAGAAGGAAGCGGCTACCAAGACCAAGAGGGAGGAGCAGGAAGCCAGGCAGAAGATCCGCATCAAGATCAAGGCTTTTGACCACAAGATAATCGACAAGTCCACCAAGACGATTATCGAAACGGTTCAGAAAAGCGGTGCGGTGATCTTCGGTCCGGTTCCGTTGCCGACCGAAAAGGTCCGTTACACTGTCAATCGATCGACCTTCGTCAACAAGGACGCCCGCGATCAGTATGAGATGAGGGTGCACAAGAGGATCATTGACATCGTCGAGCCTTCGGCCAAGACTGTGGAGGATCTTTCCAGTTTGAATCTCCCGGCCGGTGTCGATGTCGAGATAAAGATGGTTTAACATACTTTCTTTCGCACTTTTCGAAGAATCCTTAGGATTTAGGTTATTGTCCGAATAACTCCCGATTTTATGCAGATAAAAGGGGAAAGTGTTGGATGGATAGCCAAAAATCGAGTTTAAAGGAGGAAAAAAACAACAAACATAAGCGCAAAAAAACAAGATTGACTTTTTGGTGTTAATAGTGTATATTATTAACATCGATATTTTGTGCATTGACCGTTTGTTGTGGTCAGTGTTTTATTTTTTATAAGGTTTAAAATAAGTATGAAATTCATAATAGGCAAGAAGGTCGAAATGACCCAGATTTGGAAAGACGACAAGCTCTATGGCGTGACCAAGGTTCAAGCCGGCCCTTGCGTCGTGACCCAGATCAAGAATGCTGACAAGGACGGATATAAGGCCGTTCAGGTCGGCTTTGGCGAAAAGAAAGCCAAGAACATCGCCAAGCCTCAGCTCGGGCACTTCAAGAAGGTTGGCCGTAATTTTTCCGTTTTGCGCGAATTTCGTTTGAATAAGAAGACTCACGAGGAAAAGGCCGATGTCGCCGTCGGCGATGTCATCAAGGCTGATTCCTTCGTTTCCGGAGATGTCGTCAAGATAGTCGCCACTTCCAAAGGCAAGGGTTTTCAGGGACCGGTCAAAAGGCATCATTTCGCCGGCGGCCGCGCCTCTCATGGCAACAAGGATCAATTGAGGATGCCTGGTTCCATCGGCAATGTCGGCGTCGGACATGTCTTCAAGGGCACCAGAATGGCCGGACGCATGGGCGGCAATCGCATCACCGTCAAGAACATCGAAGTCATCGAAGTCGACGGACAGAATGGTTTCATATATCTGAATGGCGCCGTGGCCGGAGCCAGGAACAGCATTGTTCTGATCGAGGGCAATGGCGATTTGAAGGTCTTCAAACAGGAGACGAAGGTTGAAGAGCCCAAGGTTGAGGAGGTCGTTGAGGAAAACAAGGCAGAAGCCGCCGCCGTTGAAAATAAGTAATAAGTAAAAGTTTCGAATATATGTCGATGAAGTTAAATGTCTACAACCAGAAGGGTGAGAAAGTGAGACAGATGGATGTTTCCGAGAGGATTTTCGGCGTTAAACCCAATTCGGTCGTCATAAATGAGGCGGTCACGGCTCAGATGGCCAATGAGCGCCAGGTTTTGGCCAATACTTTGGATAGGTCGGAGGTTCGCGGCGGCGGCAAGAAGCCGTGGCGCCAGAAGGGCACCGGTCGCGCCAGAGCCGGTTCTTCCCGTTCTCCGATATGGATCGGCGGCGGTGTGACCTTCGGTCCGACCAAGGATCGCAATTTTAAGAAGAAGGTCAACAAACAGGCTCGCCGAGCCGCTCTTTTCATGGTTTTGTCCGATCGTTTGGCCGATGAGCGTTTGTTGGTCCTGGAGAATCCCACCTTGGAGAAGATGAAGACCAAGGCGATGGATGAGGTCATTTCCAACTTGGAAGAGAAGGTTATCAAGGTGGTTTCCACCGATGCCGGCAAGAAAGGCAAGAAGACCAGGAGCGAGAGGCGAAGTCTTTTGCTGATCTCTTCCGAGCGCGATGAAAAAGTCATTCGTTCCACTAGGAATTTGAAAGGAGTTTCCATTTTGAACGCCGAGAACATCAACATCGTCGATCTGCTGGCGGCCAAAACCGTCGTTCTGACCGAGGGTTGCGTCAAAAGGATCGAGGCTATCTATAAGAAATAAAACACGGCAAGCGAAAAGCCGATAAATATATGTCTTTGTTCAGCAATAAAAGCAAAACCGAAGAGAAGGGCAAAAAGACCGTCAAAGCCAAGGCCAAAGCCGAGGTGAAGACTGCCGACAAGAAACCCTCCATGAAGGATCTTTATGATGGCGAGGCCAAGGTTTCTGCCGTCGCCCCTAAAGAGAGCGAGGCGAAAGTCGAGGGTCAGGCCAATGGCGGCATCAAGAAGCCGGCTGGTTTTTCGGCTCATATCCTGGTCAAGCCTTTGGTCACTGAAAAGGGCAGTATTCTGGGCGCCGAGAACAAATATCTGTTCATGGTGGAAATCAATGCCAATAAGATCGATGTGGCCAAAGCCGTCGAAGCCGCCTATGGCGTCAAGCCGGTCAAAGTCAACATCATAAATGTCGAAGGCAAGACCAAGCGTCGCGGCAAAATCGTCGGCAAGAGGAAGGATTGGAAGAAGGCGATCGTCACCCTG
This sequence comes from uncultured Gammaproteobacteria bacterium, assembly GCA_964584605.1. GTDB lineage: Bacteria > Patescibacteriota > Patescibacteriia > Patescibacteriales > WJLG01 > JBAZHE01. Next base: position 10,254 of record CAZPAK010000001.1, on the reverse strand, counting down.
CCGGAGGGCAAGGCCATCCAGGTCTACGAAGGCATTTAATAATCAATTTTTAAAGATACATATGGGCGTTAGAAAAGTAAGACCGACAACCAACGCGAGGAGACAGCTGGTTTACAGCGATTTCTCCGATATCACCAGCCAATCGCCGGTGAAAGGTTTGCTTAGGGCTAAAAAGTCCACCAGCGGCCGCAATAACACCGGAAAGATCACCATCCGCCATCGCGGCGGCGCGGTGAAGCGCATGGTCAGGGTCGTCGATTTCAAAAGAGACAAGTTCGACATTCCGGCCACCGTCAAGACCATCGAATACGATCCGGGACGCGGCGGCAGGTTGGCTTTGCTTTCTTATGCCGATGGGGAGAAGAGGTATATTGTCGCTCCGAACGATCTTAAGGTCGGCGATCGCGTGATCAGTTCCAAAAAGGAAATAGAGATGAAGATCGGCAATGCCATGCCGGTCGAATACATACCGGCCGGTATCGAAGTCAATTGCGTCGAGCTGGAGGTCGGCAAGGGAGCCAAGGTGGCTCGCGGCGCCGGCAATTCCGTCATGGTCATGGGCGTCGAAGGTAAATTCGCTCAGCTCAAGATGCCTTCGGGCGAGGTTCGCTTGGTTTGGAGGGGTTGCTTGGCCACCGTCGGCAAGATCAGCAATCCGGATTTGATGCATATCACCTGGGGGAAGGCCGGACGCATGAGGAAGAAGGGTTGGAGACCGGCCACTTCCGGCAAGGCCATGAACCCGAACGACCATCCTCATGGTGGCGGTGAAGGCCATCAGCCGATCGGTCTGAAGGGCCCTAAGACCAAGTGGGGCAAGCCGGCCCTGGGCGTCAAGACCAGAAAGAAGCAGCCGACCGACAAGTTCATCGTCCAGAGAAGGAAGAAGAACAAAAAGTAATAAAAAGTCATAATAAACATATGTCTAGAAGTTTAAAGAAAGGGCCTTATGTGAACGAGAGGCTGCTCAAGAAGATCAAAGCCCTGAAGCCGAACGACAAGACCGTCATCAAGGTTTGGGACAGAGGTTGTTCCGTAACCCCGGAGATGGTCGGTTTCACCATCGGTGTTCACAACGGCAAGACCCATGTTCCGGTCTATGTCGTCGAGAATATGGTCGGTCATAAATTGGGCGAATTCTCCCAGACCAAGAAGTTCATCGTCCATGGCGGAAAGATGGCCAAGGACGAGGCCACTGCCGCCGCCGCCAAGGCCGCCGCTCCGGCCGCCGCTCCGGCTCCGGCCAAGAAGTAAGCCGAGAATAATTTAAGTTAAAGCTATCCAAGGATATGGAAATAAAAGCTAAAGCTAAACATGTAAGGATGTCGCCGAAGAAGGTCCGCCTCGTGGCCGGATTGATTCGCGGTTTGGATGTCAAAAGGGCTATCGACCAGCTTGCTTTTTCGGGCAAGAAGGCGTCTTTGCCGGTCATAAAAGTGCTTGAATCGGCCATTGCCAATGCCGAGCACAATTATGAGCTCTCCAAGAGCAATTTGTTCGTCAAAGAGGTCAGGATCGATGAGGCTCCGATGCTCCATCGCTGGACTCCCAAGGCCCATGGTCGCGCTACGGCCATCCGCAAGAGGAACAGCCATATCAATATCACCTTGGGTGAGTTGAAGGATAGCGGCGTCAAATCCGCCAAGAAGCGCGAAGTCGAAGCTCCGATATCTTTGGCCGAATTGGCCAAAAAGGGCGAGGCCTTCATCAAGGAAGGCAAGGCCAAGGAGATCAAGGAAAGCGACAAGAAGGAAGTCTCCGCCAAGGGTAAGTCCGAAGCCGCCGGCAAGAAAGGTTTCGTCGGCAAGATGTTCAACCGCAAGAGCGGTGGCAACTAATTAGTCAATAAATAAATCCGCAAATATTTCATCGTATGGGCAAAAAAGTAAATCCAAAAATAATGAGGATCGGCATCAATCGGACTTGGCCGTCCGTTTGGTTCAGTTCGGGCAAGGAGTATCGCGACAATGTTCGTCAAGATGTCCTTTTGCGCCGCAATTTGATCCACTCTTTGAAAGATGCCGGCGTTGACAGCGTTAAGATAGAAAGAGGAGTCAATCGCATCAACATCGAGATATTGTCCGCCAAGCCCGGTGTCATAATCGGCCGCGGCGGCAATGGCATCGAAGAGCTGAAGAAGAGGATCCATAATGAATATTTGAAGAATTTTCGTTTGAATCAGATCAATTTGACCATCAAGGAATGCGATCGTCCGAATCTTTCGGCTCAGATCGTTCTGCAGTCCATGATCGATGAGATAGAGAAGCGTATGCCTTTCAAGAGGACCATGAAGCAGGCCATCGCTCGCGTCGAGAAGGCTGGAGCTCTGGGCGTCAGAGTCCAGATGTCCGGCCGTTTGAACGGCGCCGAAATCGCCCGCGAGGAGATATTGGTCTCCGGCAAGGTCCCTTTGCAGACTTTGCGCGCCGACATCGACTATTCCCGCGGCGTGGCCAAGACGACTTATGGCACCATCGGCATCAAAGTTTGGATTTATAAAGGAGAGGTTTTCAATACTGAAGAGGCCCGCGATCGCCGAGGCGAAGTCGTTGGCAAAAAGAAATAAATACAAGCACCAACCATTATGTTAATGCCCAAAAAGACCAAGTATAGGAAATCACATAAAGGCGGCCGAGGCGGCAAGGCTACGGCCGGCGTTTCCATCGCCTTCGGCAATTGCGCGCTGAAGTCTTTGGAGAATTGCTGGGTCACCGCCCGCCAGATCGAATCCGCTCGCCGCGTTTTGGCCCGTTATACCACCAAAGGGGGTCGTATTTTCATACGCATTTTCCCGGACAAGCCGGTCACTGCCAAAGGCGGTGAACTGCCTATGGGTAAGGGCAAAGGCGGCGTCGATCACTATGTCGCCGTCGTCAAGCCGGGCATGATCATTTTGGAGTTGGAGGGAGTTCCGGAGGCTCAGGCTCGCGAGGCCATGAAACAGGCCGGAGACAAGCTGCCGGTCAAGACCAAGTTCATCAAGGATAACGAATAATCTTTTATCTATATGGAATTAGAATTGAAAGACCTGAAGAAGAAAAGCGAGAAGGATCTGCAGTCGTTGCTCGCCGAGAGCCGCGAGAAGCTTCGCGTGGCTCGATTCAAGGACGCCAATAAACAACTTAAAGATACCAGGGAGATTCGCCGCGAGAGGAAGTTGGTCGCCCAGGTCTTGACTTTGCTTAATTCAAAGAAAAAATAAATTTTTTAATATGGAAAAAGATAAGAAGGTCATAAAGAAGAGCTTTTCCGGCATCGTCACCAGCGACAAGATGGACAAGACCATCGTGGTCCGCGTAGAGAGCGTCAGAAAGCATCCGAAATACGGGAAGCGCTATGTCGTTTCCAGGAAATTCAAGGTCCATGACGAGAAGAACCAGTTCAAAGAAGGCGATGCCGTCGACTTCGTCGAGTGCCGCCCTTTGTCCAAGGAGAAGCGCTGGAGAGTGATTTATAAATAAGGAATATCAATTAAGAATTAAGAATTTTTCATATGATTCTGGTTGGAACAAAATTGAGAGTTGCCGACAATTCCGGCGCCAAAGTGGCGGCGTGCGTTCAGGTTCGCGGCGGCTACAAGAAGAGATATGGCCATGTCGGCGATGTCATCGTCGCCGTCGTCAAGGAGGCCATCCCGCATGCTCCGATAAAGAAGAGCGATGTGGTCAAGGCCGTCATCGTTCGAGTCAAAAAGGAGATCCGCAGGAAGGACGGGACTTATTTGCGCTTCGACGAGAATGCTTGCGTCATCATCGATGACAAAGGCGAGCTGAAGGGCACCAGAATCTTCGGTCCCATCGCCAGAGAGGTCAGAAAGAGGGGTTATGCCAAGATCGCTTCCTTGGCCCCGGAGGTTTTGTAAACTATCTTTATTAATAAGCAAGATTATAGATATGAAAATCAAGAGAAATGACAAGGTGAAGATACTTGCCGGCAAGGACAAGGGCAAGGAGGGCAAGGTCCTTCAGGTTTTTACCGAGAAAGGCAAGGCCAGCGTGGAAGGGCTTAATCTTTTGATCAAGCATTTGAGGCCCCGCCGCCAAGGGGAGAAGGGACAGGGGATCGAATTCCCGTCCCCGATCGACAACTCCAACCTTCTTTTGATTTGTCCGAAATGCGGCAAGGGTACGAGAGTCGCCTTCAAGACCGTGGAAGAGACGGTCGGCGAAAAGAAAGTCGCCAAGAAGGCCAGAATTTGCAAGAAGTGCCAGAAGACCATCGACTAAGACTACTCCAATAAAAATATGAGATTACAAGAAATATACAAAAAAGAGATCGTCAAGGCCTTAAAGGAGAAATTGGTCATCCGCAATATCATGGATGTGCCTAATTTGTCCAAGGTCGTCATCAATGTCGGCTTCGGCCGGCAGGCCAAGGACAAGGACTTGGTCGATCTCGTCAAAGAGAATCTGACCGCGATTTCCGGCCAACGACCGGTTTTGACCGCCGCCAAAAAAGCCATTTCCGCCTTCAAGATAAGGGAGGATATGATCATCGGCGCCAAGGTCACTTTGCGCGGCAAAAGAATGTGGGATTTCGTCGACAAGATGGTCAATATCTATTTTCCGCGCGTTAGGGATTTCAGAGGTCTTAACGATAAGGCTGTGGATGGGAGCGGCAATATGACCATTGGTTTCAAGGATATTTTGGCCTTTCCGGAGGTCGAAGTCGAAGATTTGGAGAAATTGCACGGCCTGGAGGTCTGCGTGGCCACAACGGCCAAGGACCGCGATTCCGGTTTGGAATTATTCAGGGCACTGGGTTTCCCCTTGAAAGATAACAACAAATAAATTCACTTTAGATAATATGGCTAGAAAAGCAATGATTGTTAAGGCTAATAAGAAGCCTAAGTTTTCCACCAGGATAATCAGGCGCTGTTGGCGCTGCGGCCGCAACCACGGCTATATCCGCGATTTCGGAATTTGCCGCATCTGTTTTCGAGAGTTGGCCGACAAGGGTGAACTGCCGGGAATCAGGAAATCGTCTTGGTAATTCTTAATCTAGCAATCAATTAAGCCTAAGATAAAAATATGACCGATCCAATAGCTTACATGCTCACAAGAATCAGAAACGCTGCCGGAAGCGGCAAGAGCGAAGTGATTCTGCCGATCAGCAAAATCAAATACCAAATCGCCAAAATCCTCGAAAAAGAGGGTTGGATACAGAAGTGCGAAGAGGTTTTGCCTTCCGAGGAATCAGAGTCCCGCTTCAAGGAACTGAAGATCGTTTTGAAATACAAGAAAAGCGGCCGTCCGGCCATCACCTCCATCAAGCGCATTTCCAAGCCCAGCTTGAGGATCTATGCCAAGAAGGGGGAGATGCCGGTGGTTTTGAACGGTTTCGGCATGGCCATCGTTTCCACTGCCAGCGGTCTGATGACGGCTAAGGACGCCAAGGCCAATAATGTTGGTGGCGAGGTCATTTGCGAAGTGTATTAAAAATATTTTTGAAAAAATATGTCCAGATTAGGAAAATTACCAATCGAGGTGCCGGCCGGAGTCCAAGTCAAGGTGGATGCCGATTTCATTTCGGTCAAAGGCCCTAAGGGCGAACTCAAGGAAAGGACCAACAAGTCGGTCAAGGTCGATATACAGGAGAAGGCCGTCGTGGTCAGCGTCGTCAATCCCGAGAACAAGAAGCAGAAGGCTCTCTGGGGCCTTTATCGCAACTTGATAAATAATTTGATCGTCGGAGTCACCAAGGGTTTCGAGAAGAAATTGGAGATCAACGGTGTCGGCTACAAGGCCGCCGCCCAGGGCAAAAAATTGGTTTTGAATGTCGGCTATTCGCATCCAGTCGATTTTCCGATGCCTGAAGGCGTCGATGTGAAAGTCGAAGACAATGTCATAACTTTGACTTGCGCCGACAAGAGGGTTCTGGGCGAAGTCGCTTTTCAGGTCCGTAAAGTGAAGGAGCCGGAGCCTTACAAGGGCAAGGGCATAAAATATCAGGACGAGGTCATCCGCCGCAAAGAGGGCAAGGTGGCTGCGGCCAAAGGCGAATAATAGCCTTTAAAGGAAAAATCATATGAATAAGCAGAAAAAAATACAAGTCGGCAGAGAGAGAAGGCACAAGAGAATCAGAGCCAAGGTCGTCGGTTCGATAAAGCGCCCCCGCCTTTCGGTTTTCAGGTCCAACAAAGGCATGTACCTCCAATTGATCGACGATGCAAAAGGCAAGACTTTGGTCAGCGCCCATTCTCGCGAGATAAAGAAGAAGCTTGAGGGCAAGACTGAGATGGCCAAAGAACTCGGCAAGTTATTGGCCGAGAAGGCCGTGGCCAAGAAGATCGATGCCGCCGTTTTTGATAAGTCTTTCTACAAGTTCCATGGCCGCGTCAAAGCCGCCGCCGACGGAGCCAGAGAGGGCGGGTTGAAATTCTAATCATCTAATAAAATCTTAGAATATGAACGAAGAGAAAAAACAGCCAATAGACAGCCAAAAAGAGCCAGCCGCGGCTGCGGTAAAGGCGCCGGAAGGGGAGCAAAAGAATGAATCCGGCCGAGGTTCTTTCGGCAACAGGGGCAGGGGCGGTCGCGGAGGCAAAGGATTCGGTCCTCGCCGAGGCGGCAGCCATGGTCCGGAGAAGAAGGACGATTACGAGCAGAAGATACTCGACATCGCCCGTGTCACCCGCGTTATGGCCGGCGGCAAGAGAATGCGTTTCAGAGCTTGCGTGGCCGTTGGCGATCGCAAGGGCAAGATTGGCATCGGTCTGGGCAAGGGAGCGGATGTGACTCTGGCCGTCAATAAGGCCGTCAATCGCGCCAAGAAAGAATTGGTCGATGTGCCCATCTTCAAAGACACCATACCGCACGATGTCTATTATAAGTATTGCGCCGCCAAGATCATGTTCAAACCGGCTTCTGCCGGGCGCGGCGTCAAGGCCGGAGGCATCGTCCGCAGCATTTTGGAATTGGCCGGCGTCAAGAACATCACTTCCAAGATATTGGGTTCCGGCAATAAAGTGGCCAATGCTCGTTGCACCATTGAGGCTTTGAAGAGGCTCAAGAGGGTGGATCAGCCGGCTGCGGCCAAAGTCGAAGCTCCTAAGAAGGATCAGCCAGCGGAAGCGGCCAAGGAAAAGCAGGCTGAAGATGGCAAGAAAATTAATAAAAAGAAATAGACAATAGTATGTTGGGATTAAATAATGTCAAAGCCAAAAAGGGTCAAAAGAAGGCCAGGTATGTCGGTCGCGGCCATGGCTCCGGCCTTGGTACCACTGCCGGGCGCGGTTGCAAGGGACAAAAAGCTCGTTCTGGCGTATCCGGACTGAAGAAATTGGGCATGCGTCCGAGGATTTTGCAGACTCCTAAGTTGCGAGGCTTCCGCTCCATGTATGTCAAGAATCAGGTCGTCCAGGTCACAAGTTTGAATAAGGCGTTCAAGGACGGAGATGTCGTCAATTATAAATCCCTCCTCAAAGCCGGCCTCATAGAAAGGACCAATCAGCCGGTCAAGGTCTTGGGCAAGGATAAGCTGTCCGTCAAAGTGTCTTTCGCCGATGTCCAGCTCAGTCGCTCGGTGGCCGAACAGGTTAAAAAATAGGGAGCAAACCAGCCTTGCGGTTGGTTGCTTTTCTTTTCAAAAATTATTTTCCATGATTCATGCTCCATGATTCATGCTCCATGATATGTACGAAAAAATAATGAAAATTTGGAGGGCCAAGGATTTGCGCAACAGCTTGCTGTTCGTCGTCGGCTTGTTGGCCGTCTTCCGTCTTTTCGCCCATGTTCCGGTGCCGGGAGTCGATGTCGCCGCCCTGCGCAGCTTTTTCGCCGGCAATCAGATGCTTGGTCTTTTGAATGTCTTTTCCGGAGGCAGCATGGAGAATTTCTCTATCGTCATGATGGGCGTCGGTCCTTATATCACCTCCTCGATCATTTTCCAGCTTTTGGCGATGATTGTCCCTTCTTTAGAGGAAATGCAAAAGGAAGAGACCGGCCGCCAGAAGATAAACATGTGGACTCGCTGGTTGACCGTGCCTCTGGGCTTGATGCAGTCTTATGGAATGATCACCCTCTTACAGCGCTCTTCCGGCAGTGTCGTCGGCGTTTTGCCGGCTTTCGATAAGTTCGTCATCGCCATCACCATCACCGCCGGCACCGTCGTTCTTGATGTGGCTCGGCGAGCTGATCAGCGAGAAGAAGGTCGGCAATGGCATTTCTTTGATGATCTTCGCCGGCATCGTTTCCAGTCTCCCCAGCGCGATACAGCAGACTTTGGCCACTTACGATCCCAACAAGCTTGTGACCATCATCGCCTTTTTGGCCGTGGCCTTGGTCACCGTTTGGGGCATCGTCAAGATAAACGAGGGTCAAAGGAACATACCTGTCCAGCATGCTCGCCAGGTTCGCGGCAACCGCACCTATGGCGGAAATACCACTTATTTGCCTTTGCGCGTCAATATGGGCGGAGTCATCCCCATAATCTTCGCCATATCCGTCTTGGTCTTTCCGTCCATGATGGCTCAGTTCTTCTTGCAAGCCAGGACGGAATGGATAAAGAATTTGGCCGAGTGGGTGATCAGGGCTTTGAATAACGGCTGGATCTACGGCATCTCTTACTTTTTGTTGGTTTTCGGCTTCACTTATTTTTACACCGAAGTCATCTTCAAGCCGGAAAGGATCGCCGAGAATCTTCAGAAGCAAGGGGCTTTCATTCCCGGAATCAGGCCCGGCGAGCACACTCGCAACTATCTGTCTTCGACCGTTTACAAGATAATTTTCTTCGGAGCCTTGTTTTTGGCGGTGATCGCCGTCCTGCCTTTGATGGTCAAAGGCTTGACTCATACCAATGCCCTGTCGATCGGCGGCACCAGTATTTTGATCGTAGTGGCGGTCGTCATCGATATGGTGAAACAGATCGAAGCCCAACTGACCATGCGCGAATACGAAGCCAATTAGCAATTAGCATTTGTTTATAGCCAAAAAAGATCTTTTTAAAAAGGTCTTTTTTATTATCTTTTTTTATTGTATAATTAAAAGACGGACGGCTTTTATAAAACGCTAATATTTAAGCCACAGTCCATTGCTTTTGCTAGTTGCTAGTTGCTAATTCCTAACGGCTAACCGCTAAAAAGTATGGGTTTATTCGATTTTTTGCCTAAAGCTGGCAATGATTTCAGCTTTGAAGACGCTTCGCGCGGTTTTGAGGAGAAGCTGAGGTCTCTTTGCCGCCGCCGAGCCGATTTGCGCAATTTGGAGGACAACATCGAAGATATAATATCGGTATTGCGGGATTATGCCCCTTATATCCGCAAAGGAGGCCTTTCCTATGACCAGCGGGAAAGGGTATGGCAGAAGATTCGCCGCTTAGGTGGCGAGACTATAACTTTAGAAGACAAGCGCGACATTAAAAAACTCTTACAGCATTTTGGGCGTTGATTTCTTTCATTTCTATTCGATTGCCAATTGCTCTTAGCTAATTGCCAATTGCTAAAATATTATGCCTTTATTTTCTCAAAGTTCGCTTCGCCAAACGCTAGGAGCCAAAGGATTGGGCTCCAATATAAACAAATCCTTGCAGTCGGCCACCGGCATCAAGAGTTCTTCGGCGGCTAAAGCCCAATTCATGAAATCTTTGGCCGGGAAGTCGGAACGGCAAAGGGAGAGCGTCTATAAGCAATATGGCATCGGGCATTCCGGCAAGAAGCAGATAGAAGGTGTCATTGGCGAGGGGAAGAAGAGCTATACCAAGAATGAGATGGTCAAGGTCCGCAAAGCCGAGGAGGCCAAAAAGAAATTGAATATCTTCCTTTCCAGGCGTTCAGCTGAAGAAGGAGGTTCTGGCTATCAGACCGGCACCGGATCGTTCGCCGGAGGAGATGTTCATACTCGTTCCCGTGTCGGAGCCTTGGATAAGGGCAAGGAGGAAAGAAGTAGTGTTTTAGGGTTGAACAATAAGAAAGTCGGAGGTTTCGCCTTGGGTTCGACAGCCAATGCCGGTCGCGGTTTCGCCTTAGGACAGGCGCAGAACGCCAAAAAGGGCTTTGCTTTAGGCGGCGGCGTCAAGGAGAAAGAATCTCCAGAGGACAAACCGGTTTCCAAACCATTTTCCGGTGGTTTGGCGGGCGGAATATAATAATCAATTATGGTATTTTCGATAGTAATATTGCTTTTAGGCTTCGTCCTTCTGATCAAGGGCGCCGATTGTTTGATAGAGGGGTCGGTGTCTTTGGCCAAGCGTCTCAAGGTGTCTGATTTGGTGATCGGCCTGACGATAGTCTCCTTGGGCACATCGGCCCCGGAGCTG